>JAFYRH010000273.1 GCA_017559555.1 Clostridia bacterium | reverse complement strand
GAGGAAGCCATATAGAAGCCCTCTGAAGGTCTAGACCGAAAGCCAGAAAAGCCTTGTAAACACTAGCTTTTTGAAACTTTAAGACCGAAGAAAGACCGACGAACTCCCTGCCCTCCGCCCTATATAATAAATTAGGAAGAAAACCTACGTCGGAAGTCTTTCTTGCCCTCCCCTTGATGCCTTATGAACGAGGAAAAATATTTTTGTCCTTTTGAGAGAAATTCGGTCTGTCATTCAACAACCACATAAAAAGACAGCGAATCGTTTGATTCGCTGTCTTTTTTTCGTCACACCTTCTCCTATTTCGACATATCCTAACATCGAGGAGGTGCAAATATGCAAAACAAATTCCATTCGCAAGGGTGTCTTGCCGTTATGGGTTCCATGACGCAGGTCTTGCGCGCGCAAAAAGTGCTGGCAGGTGCGGCGGTGCGTGCAGACGTTGTAAAAGCCGATTCGGCTCACACACGCCGCGGTTGTGCCTATGCACTCTCCTACCCCTGCTCGCAGGAAAATAACGTGCGCAGCATTCTTTCGGGAGCAGGTATTCGTGTGCGCGATTTTTATCGGGAGGATGCAGATGATCTATCTCGATAATGCCGCCACAAGCTTTCCAAAACCGCGTCGCGTGGCAGAAGAACAAATGCGTTGTATGCGATTCTACGGTGGAAATCCCGGGCGAGGCTCACACGCGCTCGCCTTGGCTGCCGCCGAGAAAATATACGAATGCCGTGAAGAAATTGCCGACCTTTTTAAGGTTCCTAATCCCGAAAACGTTATTTTTACAATGAACGCAACCATGGCAATCAATATTGCCATAAAGGGCTTGCTGCGCCGAGGTGACCATATTCTCCTTTCGGATATGGAGCACAATGCGGTCTTTCGCCCCATTTACAAGCTTGCACGCGACGGCACCGTCACCTATGATGTGTTCGAAACTTTCCCAACAGACCCCACGCGTACAACAGAAATGATTTGTGCATCAATTCTTGAAAGAATTCGCCCAAACACACGTATGCTCGTTTGTGCACACGCCTCCAACATTTGTTCCGCTTCTCTCCCTATAAAGGAAATTGGATCATTGTGCCGCAAAAAAGGGATTTTGTTTGTGGTGGATGCGGCACAATCGGCAGGACATTTGCCCATTGATATGGTTGATATGCAAATTGACGCGTTGTGCGTGCCCGGTCACAAGGGTCTTTGGGGACCGCAAGGATGTGGGGCACTTGTTTTGAGCGACGGAATGATTGTCGACACACTAGTAGAAGGTGGAAGCGGTTACAACTCCTTAGATGGCAATATGCCAAAAGAAGCCCCCGAGCGCTATGAAGCCGGAACGCTCCCCACCCCCGCCATTGCAGGTCTTACAGAAGGAATTCGCGAAATCAAGCGCAGAGGAATCGATCACATTCATTCGCACGAGTGTTCCCTAACAGCGCATCTTGCCGAGCGCTTGTTGACAACGCCCAAGGTAACGCTTTATGCTCCGCATCACCAAGGAAGTGTTCTTCTGTTTTCTGTGCAAGAGATTTCCTCCGACCGTGTAGGGGCATTTTTAAACGAACGCGGCTTTTGCGTACGCACGGGCTTTCATTGTGCTGCATTGGCACATGCCACCTTGGGAACACCACCTTCAGGCGCTGTACGTGTCAG
>JAFYRH010000272.1 GCA_017559555.1 Clostridia bacterium | reverse complement strand
ACCGCCAAGATCAGCCGCGCTTACGGATATCTCGAAGAGCGCGTCAAGCCCTACTTGATGAGCCGCGGTGTAACTCGCGGAAAGGTAGACGTTTGGATCTCGGTGGATGTTATGGATTCGGGCAGTGTACAAATCACGGCAGACGAGGGGTACTTACAAGGGTATCTCGAGGCGCTTTACACTCTGCGCGACAAATACGGCTTGCGCGATGATATCTCTGTGATGAGTGTTGCGCGCAATCACGACATCTTCCAAATCAAAAAGCCGGATGAAGATATTGAGCACGATTGGGAAAGAGTGCTGACGGTTCTTTCAAAAGCCGTTGACACCTTCTTGACCGTTCGCCAGCGTGAGGGAGAGCGACTTGCCGCTGATCTGCGTTCCAAAATGGAAAACATCAAAGAGGTGGTTGCTCGCATTGAGGAGCTTTCTTTGGCAGATGTTTCCACCTACCGCGAACGACTTGCCGAACGCATTCGCGAAGCGTTGAACGATTGTCAAATCACGCCCGATGAAACAAGACTTTTGACCGAGTGTGCCATTCACGCAGACAAGGTAGCGGTTGACGAAGAAATGGTTCGTTTGCGCACGCACTTTGGCGCGTTTGAAGAAATTCTTTCTTCGGGTGAGCCTGTCGGTCGCAAGCTTGACTTCTTAATGCAGGAAATGAACCGCGAGATCAACACCACGGGCTCCAAGTGCTCCGATGCGCAAATCGCGCATTTGGTTGTGGACGTCAAGTGCGAGCTTGAAAAGATCCGCGAGCAAATACAAAATCTTGAGTAATTCCAAAGGAGTGGCAAAAGATGAGATTTATTAACGTCGGCTTTGGAAATATGGTTGCTGCCGAGCGCATCACCATTTTGGCAAGCCCCGATTCCGCGCCTATGAAGAGACTCGTGCAGGATGCAAAAGACGATGGCAGAGCCATTGACGTCACCTGCGGTCGTCGCACACGCGCCATTATCATTACCGATTCGGAGCACGTCGTTCTGTCGGCGCTCCAACCCGAAACCATTGCCAACCGTTTGGAAAACAACGCCGCTGACGAGGATACACTCGATGCGGAAAGTGAAAACTGAAAAGGAGACGAACCATGCAAAAAGGATTGTTGATTGTTATCTCCGCGCCCTCGGGCAGCGGAAAGAGCACGGTACGCGAAGAACTGATGCGTCGCGAAAATTTTGCTTATTCGGTATCTGCAACCACACGCCCTCCCAGAGCGGGTGAGGCGAACGGTGTGGATTATTGGTTTGTCACCAAAGAGCAGTTCGAAGAAAAAATCAAGAATGGCGATATGCTCGAGCACGCCATCTACAACGGTAACTATTACGGCACCCCTTTGCGCGAGGCGTTGCAGGTTGTCGAGTCGGGACGCAATCTGCTTCTCGAAATCGAGGTTGAGGGTGCTATGAACATCAAGCGCCAATATCCCGAGGCAGTTTTGATTATGCTTCTGCCGCCGTCCTTCTCCGAACAAGAGAGAAGACTTCGCTCTCGCGACACCGAAACCGATGATATCATTGCAGGCCGCTTGAAGCAGACCTATGAAGAAATGAAATATTTTGATAGATACGACTACGTGGTCATCAACGAAACCGTTGACAGATGTGCCGACGATATTCAAGATATCGTACACGCTGAGCGTTGGGCTATCAAACGCAACCTCGGGGTTCCCACAACCTATTTTGAGGCTTAATACATCAAACGAAAATTTTGCACAAGCAAGGAGATAAAATTATGTTGCACCCTACCATTGAAGAATTGACCAAAGGCGAATACAACCGCTACGAGCTTGCACTCGCTACCGCAAAGTGTGCGCGCCTCATCACCGACGAATACGTTCGTCAACACGATGCTGCCGAAAAGTCTATCACCGGTAACAAGGAGACCGACCGTCCCATTAACACCATGATCGACCGCGAGCTTCGCGACGAAAAGGCTGTTCATGTAGCAGTTAACCGCTTGTATGCCGGTGAATACGTTATCGACCTGAACGCAAACGAAGCAGTTGAGGGCGAGGAAGTAGCCGAGGAAGTGGCAGAAGAAGCAGTGGATGCCCAAGCCGAGGACGTTCTGTCCGACGCAGAGTAAGTAGGAGAGACACTTGAGCCGTTTTGCGGGCGTATGCCTGCTCGACAATCCGTTCTCCATTGACGGAGTATACGATTATGTGATTCCCGAAGAGCTGGCAGGCGAAATTTCTGCCGGTTCCTTCGTCACGGTTCCTTTTGGCACGGCTAACCAACGTCGGTTGGCTTTGGTAACAGAATTGCGGGATACCTCCCCTTACAAGGAGGCAAAGTCCGTCTTTTCTGTGTGCCCCGAGGAAATGTTTTTGAATGAGGAGATGCTGGGACTGTGTTCCTTTATGAAGCTTCGCACCCTGTGCAACACGGGGGACGCTGTCAGAGCCATGATTCCCGCATCCTCTCTTTCGCGCCTTATCACTACGTATACTTTGTCCGAGGAGCATATATCCAACCCCTCCGACGAAGTACCATCGTCGGATTTGTTTGTATATGAATACCTTTGCGAAAACGGGGAGATTTCCTTGGAAGCTTTGCGCCGCCGTTTTGGGGCGGGGGTTGAACTCAAACTCAAGCATCTTTGCACATTGGGTATTGCCCAAAAAAAGAGCGTGCTTGAGGAAGCCAAAGGAGAGAAAACCGAACGCGTTTGGCAGGTTGCCATTTCCCACACGGATGCGTATGCGTTGATCGACGGTGAGATCATCAAAGATGTCAAACTGACCTCTGAGGCACAAAAAAAGGCACTTGCCGCCATTTTGGAGAGTGAATTGCCTATGACGGCAACCGAAATCAAGGAGCGCGCAGGTGT
>JAFYRH010000029.1 GCA_017559555.1 Clostridia bacterium | reverse complement strand
AGCCTCGGTTTGACCGTAAACAGAGACGATTTCCTTCATATTCATGACTTCGGTCGCCTTTTTCATCAGGTCTGCAGGACAGTTCGAGCCTGCCATAATGCCGATGCGCATATAAGAGAAATCGGTTTTTGCAAAGTCGGGATGCTCCATCATTGCAATAAACATTGTGGGAACACCGTTGAACGCGGTGATGTGTTCATTATGAACACAAGCCAGAGCCGGCTTGGGTGAAAAATACGGCAGCGGCATCATCGTTGCACCGTGTGTCATCGATGCTGTCATTGAGAGCACCATGCCAAAGCAATGGAACATAGGGACTTGAATCATCATACGGTCAGCCGTAGAAAGATCCATATGGTCGCCGATATATTTACCGTTGTTGACCACGTTATAGTGCGTAAGCATAACGCCCTTGGGAAATCCCGTTGTGCCGGACGTATATTGCATATTGCAAACGTCATCCTTATCGACGGCAGCCGCCATACGGTAAACTTCACTTACGGGAACCTGCGCCGCGCGTTCAAGTGCATCGTTCCAATCCATGCACCCTTTTTGCTTGAATCCAACAGTAATAACGTTACGTAAGAAAGGCAGGCGCTTGCTGTGCAAAGCAGTGCCGGGCTTCAGCTTTTCCAGTTCGGGGCAAAGTTCTGCAATGATTTTACCGTAGTGCGTATCTTTAGAGCCCTCGGTCAAAATCAGCGTATGCGTATCCGATTGCTTGAGCAGATATTCTGCTTCGTGAATCTTATAGGCGGTATTTACGGTTACAAGAACGGCACCCAGCTTTACAGTTGCCCAAAAGGCAATATACCATTGCGGAACGTTAGATGCCCAAACGGCTACGTGTGAACCGGCTTTTACGCCAAGAGCAATCAAAGAACGCGCAAATTCGTCTACGTCATCGCGGAATTCGCTATACGTACGTGTATAATCAAGGGTTGTATACTTAAATGCATATTGGTCGGGGAATTCCTCAACCATACGGTCAAGCACCTGCGAGAAGGTCGCATCAATGAGAAGGTCTTTCTTCCACACGAACTTACCCGTGTGTGCACGGTTGTAATACAAGGTCTTTTCGTTGCGAGAAGGATCACTGAATTGGCTCATAAAACCAACAAATTGCGAAAAAATGATCTCCATATCGTCAAGCTCTTCGCACCAAGCAGGATCCCAAACAAGGGAGAGGAAGCCGTCATAGTTGACCGAACGCAAAGCGAGCATCATTTCCTTAATGGGCAACTCGCCTTCTCCGAGCAGGCAATATTCAATCTCATTCCCTACTCTTTTTGCATCATTGATATGGACGTGACGAACGTATGCACCAAGGTTTTTGATAATTTGCTCGGGTGACTCACCACCCTCAAAATAAGCGGCAGAGAAGTTCCAAAGAGAAGCCAAATAATCGGATGCAAAGCTATCAAGCAATGCACGCAATTTTTCGGTTTTGGCAAACAAACCTGCTGTTTCCATCAAAAGTGTTACGCCGTTTTGTTCAATTTCGGATAACAACGAAGCAATTACCGCCGCAGTGTTGGCAAAGGCAGAGTCCTCGTCTTCGGCAACATTTGCGCGCAGACGAATGTTGGGAATATGCAAATTGGAGGCAATCTCCATACATTTGCGAATTTCGGCGATGCAAGCCTCCTTTTGAGTGGCATCGGAGGGGTTACAAATAACATCGATGCACGGAATGCTCAATTTCTTTTCGTATAAACGACGAACTGTGGAGGCGGCGGCATAGTTATAGAAAGCACCGTCCCTGTCCGCAAAAAGGCGGTTGTTAATGTTATGCAATTCAATGCCTTGAAAATTCATTTCTGAGGCAATATCGCAAAACTCTTCAAAGGTATGGTTGTGCCAACCTTTTGTTGAAAATGAAAATTTCATTCTGTTGCCTCCTCATAAACAATTTTGTTAACGGCATTGATATACGCACGAATACCGGCACCGATAATATCTGTGGAAATACCGTTGCCCGAATAGAGTTTTCCGTCGGAGCGAAGTTTAACGAGCGCCGAACCCATCGCTTCGGTACCCTCGGTAACAGCTTGAATTTGGAAATCATCCAATTCATAACGATAGCCAATGATTTGACCAATCGCGGAAAAAGCGGCATCAATAGGACCGTCGCCAATGCAAATACCGGTTAAATCCTTGCCATCCTTGCGGAGCGTGATTTGTGCACTTGTGGAAATGATATTACCGCTGTTTACAACATAGTTGACAAGCTCGTATGTGGGAGGAACCTGCAAAGCAACACTTGCAACAATTGCTTCAAGTTCTTTCGATCCTACCTTCTTTTTAGCGGCTACGCGCAAAAATTCTTCATATACACGCGCTTTATCTTCTTCAGAAAGATCATATCCGAGTTTTACAACAGATGCAGCGACCGTGTCCTTATCGTCGTTGGCATCCAAATGAATAGGTTCATCATCAATAACAAGAGAGGTTACACTTCCCTTTGCACTTTTTGCGTTGTTGAGTACCCAACCGATTTGCTTAACGATTCGGTTGAGCTCGGTGTAACGAATATCTGAGCAAAAGCCGTAGCGGTTTCCGCAATTCTTCACCATAGCGGCAAAGCTTTCCAAAGAGATGCCTACTTCACTCACAGCCGTTTTAACACCGGAAGCACCTGCGCGAACTGCCATAATGGCATTTGCACTCGCCATACCGTTTTGATTGGAGCAACGAACGTTTACGGGAACAGAAACATTCTCTGCTACGTTCTTTACAAATTCTGCAAAATCATCCGGTAACATTTCGCCTGCATCATCGCAAAGCGTAATTTCATTGGCACCTGCACTGATTGCGGTGTTGACGATGCTATTCAAGAATGTCCCCTCTGCGCGAGAAGCATCCAAAGCGCAAAATTCAACCGTAGGACACTTTTCTTTTGCAAAAGAAACTATCTTTTCTACCCATGCAATCATTTTATCGGGCTTTTTATGGCAAACATACTCCATGCTGACAGGAGATACAGGAAGTTCGATGCGAATGCAAGGCTTTTTTGCGGTAGAAAGTGCCATTGCAGCGTTCTCTACGCTCTCCACACTCATTCCCGCGGCAACCGAAATTGCGCTCTTTTTTACAAATGTAGAAATGGTCTTAATCAGGAGAGTGTCAATGCGTACGTTTTGAATTTCTGGCAGTTCGATTACATCACTGTCCAATTTTTCGAGCTGACGTGCGATGTCGATTTTTTCTTTGAAGCTAAAAGCATTGTCGGCTCTGCAAAGCGTTGCATCTGCAATTTTGATTCTTTTCATAGTTGTGTCTCCTTTTTTTAATCATTTCCGCCCCGATATAAAAAGTCCCCGAGACGGACGTATAATCCACCTCGGGGACGAATGTTCTCATTCGCGGTACCACCCCGGTTATCGATTAAAATCGATCACCTCACAGGCTCAAACAAGCCCTATGCTCTGATAACGGTGCATGCCGTGACTACTTACTAAAAATTCTGCAGCCCTGCTCCGGAATGAGACTTTCTTTTTTATCTGTAACGGTTCACACCAAACACCGTCTCTCTGAAATCAGGTTCTAAAAAGAAATAATTCCTTCAACGCATTTCAAAAAATATGCCTTATTATAACATTTCAAAATGTATTTGTCAAGGTTTTTTTGAAATTTTCTATTATTTTTCAATCGGATAAGTCCAATTGTAGGTATCTTCGATTTTACCCCATTGAATACCGGTCAAAGTATCGTACAAATATTGTGTGACCGTGCCAATCTTACCGTCGTTTACGGGATACTTTTTGCCCTTGTAGCAAAGCTCGCCAATGGGAGAAACAACTGCAGCAGTTCCACATCCCCAAGCCTCTTCAAGAGTTCCGTTTTCAAGTGCTTCGGAAAGTTCATCAATGCTAAGCAATCTTTCACTTACTTTGTAACCCTCATTTTTGAGAACTTCGATACAAGACTTGCGTGTAATACCGGGCAAAATGGAACCGGTAAGCGCAGGTGTAACAATTTCACCGTTAATTTTGAACATAACGTTCATAGCGCCTACTTCCTCAATGTACTTACGCTCAACACCGTCAAGCCAAAGCACTTGAGAGTATCCCTTTTGAGCGGCTCTTTCACCGGCACGGTTACTTGCGGCGTAGTTACCGCCACACTTTGCATAACCCGTACCGCCTCTAACAGCACGAACATCCTCGTCTTCAATCATAATGCGAACGGGATTGATGCCCTCTGCATAGTAGCTTCCTACGGGAGACGCAATGATAACAAATGTTGCATTATGAACCGCATGAACACCGAGAGTTTCATCATTTCCGAAAAGGAACGGACGCAAATAAAGCGATGTTCCGGGAGCTGAAGGTGTCCAATCTTGCTCAAGTTCTACAAAAGTCATAAGAGCTTGGAGCATATCCTCTTCTGCCATTTGCGGCAGGCAAAGACGTTCTGCAGAGTTGTTCATACGACGAATGTTTTCTAACGGTCTAAAGAGTTGAACCTTGCCATCGGCACGGCGATATGCCTTGAGTCCTTCAAAAATTTCGGATCCATAATGCAAAACGGTGGATGCAGGATGGAGAGAAATGTTAGCAAACGGAATGATACGTGCATTGTACCAACCCTTTTCGTGAGAATAATCAACCATGAACATATGGTCGGTAAAGATTTTACCAAATCCCAGAGTAGAAGCATCCGGCTTTGCTTTGGGAGTATCACATTTCGTAATAGAAATATTCAACATAGCGTTACCCTTTCTCTGTTTTGATTAGTTTTGTGCGCCGAGACGCATAGCACCGAGGTTGATTTCCAACATATCGGCACGCTTTGCAGAAATTACTTTTTTCAGCGCTGCGGTAATGTTTTCTTCGTTGTAGTCGCCAATCTCTTTGAGAACTTTACCAACAATAATCATATTTGCCAATGTGGGAATTCCATTGTCACTTGCAAGCTGTGTTGCGGGAATATAGAACACTTTTACGTCGTCGCGAGCAACCTTGCGTTCGATGAGTGTGGAATCGGCAAAAATCATACCGCCGGGGACAACCGAAGACTCGAACTTATCCAAAGAAGGCAGGTTCATAGCAATCAAAATATCGGGATTGGAAACAATAGGAGAGCCAACGGACTCATCACTGACGATAACACTGCAGCTTGCAGTACCACCACGCATTTCGGGACCGTACGAAGGTAACCAGCTAACCTGCTTATCCTCCATCAAACCCTTGTATGCGATAAATTTACCGGAAAACAGTATTCCCTGTCCGCCAAAGCCGGAAAACAGCATTTGTTTTGTACTCATTTTGCCGATTCCTCCTTTGCAGCACTTCTATCCTTATAAACGCCCAAGGGATAATAAGGAATCATCTTTTCGTCAATCCATTGAAGAGCCTTTGCGGGTGTCATGCCCCAGTTGGTGGGACAAGTGGAAAGAACCTCTACCATAGAAAAGCCCTTGCCGTCAATTTGGTTTTGGAAAGCTTTCTTAATAGCCTTTTTAGCGTTGTTTACATTCTTTACGTTATTAACAGTAACACGCGCGAGGTATTCGGGGCCATCCAATTCGGAAAGCATTTCGCATACCTTAATCGGAAAACCGCAATGGTTGGTATCACGTCCGTAAGGAGAGGTTTGCGTAACCTGACCCGGCAAAGACGTAGGCGCCATTTGACCACCCGTCATACCGTAAATTGCGTTGTTAATAAAGATAATGGTGATATTTTCGTTTCTTGCAGCTGCGTGAACAGTCTCTGCCATACCGATAGACGCGAGGTCACCATCCCCTTGGTAGGTGAAAACGATGTGTTCTTCGGGATTTGCACGCTTAACACCGGTAGCAACAGCAGGTGCACGACCGTGAGCGGCTTCGATCATATCACAGTTAAAATAGTTATACGCCATAACCGAGCATCCAACAGGAGCAACGCCGATGGTTCTGCCCTCAATACCGAGTTCATCAATAACCTCGGCTACCAAGCGGTGAACGATACCGTGGGTACAGCCGGGGCAATAATGCATAGGTGCATCGGTCAGTGCGTGGGGTTTCTTAAATACAACCATTAGTTTGCTCCTCCTTTCGCGGCTTTTTGAATGGCTTCGAGTACTTGATCGGGAGACGGAATCATACCGCCTGCACGGTTGCAAAGCGTTACGGGCTTTTTGCATTCGGTTGCAAGACGAACGTCATCAATCATTTGACCCATCGAAAGTTCAACAGAAATAAAGCTATTAACCTTATCTGCAGCACGACGGAACACTTCCTTCGGGAAAGGCCAAAGCGTGATGGGACGAATCATACCAACCTTAATCCCCTGCTTTCTCGCCTCATTGATAGCGTTTTTGGAAACGCGTGCGGCAATACCGAAAGCAGCAATACAGATTTCTGCATCTTCCATCATATATTCCTCATACATTACCTCGTTTTCTTCGATGGTACGATAGCGCTCATAGCGAGCGAAATTGAACTTTTCGAGTTCTTCGGGAATAAGGGAGAGCGAGTTTGTAATATTATGTGCGCGTTGCATCTTGGTACCTGTGGTTGCCCAAGGCTTTTCGGGCGCAGGCTTTACCACGAGATCATCAAGAGAAACGGGTTCCATCATTTGACCCATAGTACCGTCTGCCAAAATCATAGCCGTCATGCGGTATGTATCGGCAAGTTCAAATCCCTTAACGGTAAGCTCTGCCATCTCTTGAACGGATGCAGGAGCCAAAACGATCATACGGAAGTCACCGTGACCGCCTGCCTTAGTTGCTTGGAAATAGTCGGATTGGCTGGGCTGAATACCGCCAAGACCGGGGCCTCCGCGCTGTACGTT
>JAFYRH010000271.1 GCA_017559555.1 Clostridia bacterium | reverse complement strand
TGGGGGAACTTTTTGCAAAAAGTTCCCCCTTAAAAAATCTTATTTCACAAATTCCTTATAAATAGCAGTAAGTGCTTTTTCGAGGTCGTGTTCTTCCACACCGATGATGATATTAAGCTCGCTGGAGCCTTGGTCGATCATACGAATGTTGATGCCTGCATTGGAGATAGCGGCAAACACACGGGCAGCGGTACCTTTTGCCTTAACCATACCGCGACCAACAACTGCCAGGAGTGCCAAGCCGTCCTCAATTACGATGCTATCGGGATGAACACGCTTGTTGATAGAAGTCAGAATGCGTTCTTTCTTGAACTCATCCTTGAGGTAAGCAGAGGAGACGATAACGCTCATCGTGTCAACGCCGGAGGGCAGATGTTCAAAGGAGATGTCGTTATCCTCAAGCACGTCAAGAACGCGGCGTCCAAAACCGATCTCGGAGTTCATCATATCCTTTTCGATATTGATAACAGAGAATCCGCGTCTGCCTGCAACGCCGGTGATGACGTGCTCGCTATCGTATTCCGAGGTGGCGGAAACGATCATCGTGCCGGGAGCGGAGGGATCGTTTGTGTTACGAATGTTGATCGGAATACCTGCGTAACGAACGGGGAAGATTGCATCCTCATGCAAAACCGATGCACCCATATAGGAAAGCTCGCGGAGCTCGCGGTAGGTGATGGTCTTAATGGGCAGGGGATTTTCAACGATGCGAGGGTCAGCCATCAGACATCCCGAAACGTCGGTCCAGTTTTCGTAGAGTTCTGCCTCTGCGGCACGGGATACGATAGAACCGGTGATATCGGAGCCGCCGCGACTAAAGGTCTTAATGGTGCCATTGGGCATAACACCGTAAAAGCCGGGGATGACTGCATACTGATGCTTTTTGAGTTCTTCGCGCATAACGGTGTTGGTCTTTTCTTCGTCAAAAGTACCGTTTTCGCGGAAGTAGATAACAGACTCGGCATCAATAAAATCAAACTTGAGATATTTTGCCAAAATCAAGGAGTTGAGATACTCACCGCGGCTTGCGGCAAAGTCTCTACCGGAGTAGTGCTCAATTGCATTGCGAATATATTCGAGCTCACCCGAAATATCAAAATCGAGACCGAGATCTGCGATGATCGAGTTATAGCGCTCGCAAATTTGTTGATAATATTCTCCAATATCCTTGCCATGGCGAACCATTTCATAGCAATTGTAAAGCATATCTGTTACCTTTACGTCATCACTAAATCTCTTGCCGGGGGCAGAGGCAACAACGTAACGGCGTGCGGGGTCAGCCTTTACAATAGAGGCAACACGGCGAAACTGATTGGCATCTGCCAGGGAAGAGCCGCCGAATTTTACAACTTTCATTTCCATACTTGGTTTCCTTTCGTCTCACAAATTGTGAGGGGGATCAAATTTCATTACTTACTATATTATACGGGATTGGAAGACATTTGTCAAGAAGAAAAGCGACAAAACACGACGGAATTATCACAAAATACTTGACAAACCTCTCATAGAATGCTATAATAAACAGTAATAATAAAAGACTTTGACCGAAAACAAGTAAAAAATTCATGCGTGCACAGAGAACTGTCGGGCGGTGCGAGGCAGAGACAAAGAATTTTTGAATACAGTTCGTGAGTTTCGTACCGAACGCCAATGGCTTGTAGGCTACGACGGGCAGCCCGTTACAGCGCACAAAGAGGTTTGCTGATAACTGCAAACAATAGAGGTGGTACCGCGGTATTTTGCACCGTCCTCTGCGCATGTCGCAGAGGACGGTTTTTGTATAACCGAGAAAGGAGAACAATATGACAATTGTTGATTTGTTAAACCAAAACGCATCGCTTTATGCCGATGAGGTGGCTTTGGTTGAAATAAACCCGTGCTTTGAACCGGAGAGTAGGTTGACATGGAAGGATTATTCCCTGATGCAACCCGAACCGGGCAAGCCCTTCCGTCGCTCTATTACTTGGGGCGAGTTTGAAAAAAAGGCAAATCGATTTGCCAACCTGCTTCTCACACGCGGATGCAAGAAAGGGGATAAGGTCGCTATTCTTTTGATGAACTCCATTGAGTGGCTTCCTATCTATTTTGGCATTCTCAAAGCAGGTGCTATCGTTGTGCCGCTCAACTACCGCTACGTAGCGGAGGAAATCAAATATTGTCTTGAAAAGGCCGATTGTTCTACTCTTGTGTTCGGTCCCGAATTTGTTGGCAGAATGGAGCAAATTTGCGATTGTTTGCCCGATATCAAGCATATGTTTTACGTTGGCGAGGATTGCCCGTCCTTTGCTGATAGCTATGATAAAATGATTGGCTACTGTGGCTCCAAAGCACCCGAAGTGCATATCGAAGAGAGCGACAATGCCGCTATCTATTTTTCGTCCGGAACCACGGGTTTCCCCAAGGCGATTTTGCACGCGCACCGCAGTCTTATTCACGCGGCACGCGTTGAGCACAACCATCACGGTCAAACGCACAACGACGTTTTCCTCTGCATTCCGCCCCTTTATCACACGGGTGCTAAAATGCACTGGTTTGGCTCTTTAATGAGCGGTAGCAAGGCGGTTCTTCTCAAGGGAACACGTCCCGAGTGGATTTTTAAAGCAGTGAGCGACGAGCGTTGTTCGATAGTTTGGTTGCTTGTTCCGTGGGCGCAGGATATGCTCGATGCAATCGATCGCGGAGATATCAAACTTGAAGATTACGACCTTGAACAATGGAGACTGATGCACATTGGTGCACAGCCTGTTCCGCCCTCTCTTATCCGCCGTTGGCTCAAGGTTTTCCCCAAGCATCAGTACGACACCAACTACGGTTTGTCCGAGTCTATCGGTCCCGGTTGTGTACACTTGGGCGTGGATAACGTTCACAAGGTGGGCGCTATCGGTAAAGCGGGATTTGGTTGGCAGGTTTGCATCATCAACGAGCGTGGCGGCGTGGTTGAACGTGGCGAGGTTGGCGAGCTTTGCGTCAAAGGCCCCGGTGTGATGAAGTGTTACTACAACGACCAAGAAGCAACAAATGAAATTCTCCACGGTGAGTGGTTGCTCACGGGAGATATGGCAATGGAAGACGAGGACGGCTTTATCTTCCTCGTTGACCGCAAAAAAGACGTTATTATCACGGGTGGAGAAAATCTCTATCCCGTACAAATAGAAGACTTTATCCGCAAGCACAATGCCGTCAAGGACGTAGCCGTTATCGGTTTGCCGGATCCTCGCCTTGGCGAGATTGCTGCCGCGATTGTGGAGGTTAAGGAGGGTTTTGCCTTAACCGAGGAAGAGCTGGAACGCTTCTGCGCACCGCTTCCGCGTTACAAACGACCCCGTCGCATTATTTTTGCAGAGGTGCCGCGCAATCCTACGGGCAAAATCGAAAAGCCGAAGCTACGTAGTATGTATTGCGGTGAAAGTCTTGTAGCTCAGCAGATAGAGAGCTGAAAAAGGAGAACCGTTATGAAAAAGTTAATGCTTGGCAACGCTGCCGTAGCGCAAGGCGCTTACGAGGCAGGCGTGCATCTTGTTTCCTCTTATCCGGGAACGCCCAGCACCGAAATCACCGAGTGCATGGCGACGTACCCTCAAGAAGAGGTGTTTGTAGAATGGGCACCCAACGAAAAGGTTGCCGCAGAGGTTGCCGTTGGTGCATCTATTGCCGGTGGCAGAGCCATGACCTGCTGTAAGCACGTAGGTCTGAACGTTATGGCAGATGCACTCTTTACCAACAGCTACACGGGTGTTGGCGGCGGAATGGTCTACTGCGTCGCAGACGACCCCGGAATGCATTCCTCGCAAAACGAGCAGGATTCCCGTCACTATGCAAGAGCGGCAAAAATCCCGATGCTCGAACCCGCTGATTCTTTGGAGTGCCGCGACTTTACCAAAGCCGCATTCGATTTGAGCGAAGAATTTGACACCCCCATTCTTGTTCGTCTTTCCACGCGCGTGTCTCACTCTCAAAGCCTTGTTGAGCTTGGCGAGAGAGAAGTACATCCCGTAAAAGAATACCAAAAGAACATTGCAAAATACGTTATGATGCCTGCAAACGCCATCAAGCGTCACGTGGTTGTTGAGGAAAGAACCGCTAAGGTAGAAGCCCTCGCAGGGGACTGCTCCTTTAACACCGTTGAGGATAACGGCAGTGATATTGGCGTTATTTCGGCAGGTATTGCATATCAGTATGCAAAAGAGGCTCTTGGCGACAAGGTCAACTACCTCAAGCTTGGCTTGGTTTGGCCGCTTTCCAAAAAGCTTCTCAAAGAGTTTGCCGCCAAGTGCAAGACGGTTTACGTTATCGAAGAGCTTGATCCCTTCATTGAGGATGCCTGCCGTGCGATGGGCATTGACGTCAAGGGCAAAGAACTCTTCTCCATGCTTGGCGAATATACCCCCTCTATGATCAAAAAGGTTGTGTTGGGTGAAGATGCCGCAGAATTTGTTCCTCTTGAAGAATCGATTCCCGGTCGTCCTCCCGTTATGTGCGCAGGATGTCCGCACCGCGGAACCTTCTACGTTCTCAACAAATTGGGTGTTACTGTTTCGGGTGACATCGGTTGTTATACGCTTGGTGCGGTTGCACCGCTTGCGGCAGTTGACACCACCATTTGCATGGGTGCTTCTGTCAGCGCGGCACACGGCATGGCAAAGGTGCAGGGCAAAGAGTTTGCAAGCAAGCTCGTATCTGTTATCGGCGACTCCACCTTTATGCACTCCGGCATTACCGGACTTGTTGACATCGTTTATAACAAGGGTATCAATACCATTCTCATTCTCGATAACTCCATCACGGGTATGACGGGACATCAAGATAACCCCACCACCGGCAAGACCATTCGCGGTGAGGCGACCCGTCAGGTTGATCTCATTAAGCTTTGCCAAGGCATTGGCGTTGAGCGCATTACGGTTGCCGATCCCTTTGACGTGAAGAATTTTGAAAAGGTTGTTAAAACCGAACTTGCAACCGATGAGCCGTCGGTTATTATCGCGCAACGCCCCTGCGCGCTCCTCAAGAACGTGAAATATTCGGGCAACTGCGTCATCACCGAAAAATGTCGAAAGTGCAAGCTTTGCATGAAGCTCGGTTGTCCTGCCATCAGCATCGACAAGGCGAGCGGTGCCGTACGCATTGACGTAACGCAATGCAACGGTTGCGGACTTTGCATAGGTGTTTGCCCCTTTGGAGCGATTGAAAAGGAGGAGGCATAATATGAGCACAAAGAATATTATGATCGTAGGCGTTGGCGGGCAGGGAACTCTGCTTGCAAGCCGCATTCTCGGCAATGCCGTTATCAGAAAAGGATACGACGTTAAGGTCTCCGAGGTTCACGGAATGAGCCAACGTGGCGGTAGCGTTGTTACATACGTTAAGTTTGGCGATGCCGTACACTCTCCCATCATCGATAAGGGCGAGGCAGACATCATCCTCGCATTTGAGTGCCTTGAAGCTTATCGCGCACTCCCGTGGCTCAAGGTGGGCGGCAAGATGATTGTCAATAACCAAATGATCAACCCTATGCCCGTTATTACGGGAGCAGCAGAATATCCTGCTGACATCCTCCCAAAGCTCGGTGCAGTTGTTGATTTAACTGCTGTGGAGGCACTCACGCTTGCGCGCGAAGCAGGCAACGCCAAAGCAGTAAATGTTGTTCTTATCGGTGTTATGGCAAAGAATACCGAAATCCCCTATGAAGAATGGGTAGAGACTATCAAAACCACCGTTCCTCCCAAATTCCTCGAGGTCAATCTCAAGGCATTTGACCTTGGCTACAATTTGTAATTTTCAAAGAAACAAAGAACAAATGTAATTCCCATACCGAAAGAAGGTAAAAAATAATGAGCTTCTTCAATCAAGAAATCGAATGTATGCCTCGCGCAGAATTGAAAAAAATTCAAAGCGAGCGTTTGTGTCAAACGGTTCGTCATTGCTACGAGAACGTAGAGTGCTTCCGCAACCGTATGATCGAAAAGGGTTTGACCCCCGATGATATTCACGGCATCGAAGATATCCATCTGTTGCCGTTCTCCTATAAAAAAGATTTGCGCGACTATTACCCCTACGGCCTTTTTGCCGTACCGATGCAAGACGTTGTGCGTTTGCACGCTTCCTCGGGTACCACGGGCAAGAGAATTGTTGTAGGATACACCAAAAACGATTTGGATATGTGGGACGAATGCGTTGCACGTATGCTGGTATCTCTTGGCGTTACCAAGGATGACTTCGTGCAAGTGGCTTACGGTTACGGCCTGTTTACGGGCGGCTTCGGTTTGCACGGCGGCGCACAAAAAATCGGTGCCACCATCATTCCCATTTCTTCGGGTAACACCGCAAACCAAATTCAAACCATGATCGACTTTGGCGCAACCGTTCTTTGCTGTACCCCTTCTTACGCAATGTATCTTGGCGAAGAGGTTGAACGCCTTGGCGTCAGGGATCAACTCAAGCTCCGCGTAGGCATTTTTGGTGCAGAGCCTTGGAGCGAAAATATGCGTCACCAAATCGAAGATAAACTCGGTCTTAAGGCATACGATATCTACGGTCTTTCCGAGGTTCTCGGTCCCGGCGTTTCGGGTGAATGCCCCGAGCAGGTAGGTATGCACGTCTGGGAGGATCACTTCTATGTAGAGACCATCGACCCCGAAACCGGCGACGTTCTTCCCGAGGGTACTCCCGGTGAGCTTGTTTTCACATCTCTCACCAAAGAGGCATTCCCGGTT
>JAFYRH010000270.1 GCA_017559555.1 Clostridia bacterium | reverse complement strand
TACGGAATTCTTCCAGATTGGAAGCACCGCATTTTTCCATGATCGTTTGCCAAAATTCGTAGTTCTTTTCGGGGGAGGATGCCGCGAGCATTTTGCTTGTTCCGCCACCGCTGCACATAACCGCTTTTTGGAAGAGTCCTTTGGTCAAGGGGGAGAGGCAATGCTGTTGTACACTCATACCGCCTGCACTTTGACCCATAATGGTAATGTTTTCGGGGTCACCGCCAAAGGCTTCAATATTGTGCTTTACCCATTGAATAGCGGTCATTTGGTCGTAAAGACCGTAGTTGCCGGTGTATCCTGCTTCTTCTTTGAGTTCAGGCAAAACGGCAAAGCCGAGAGGGCCGAGTCGGTAATTGAGAGTGACACCGATCATACCTTTTTGCGGCCATACGGGTGCGTCAAAATGTTTTTCATGTCCGCAACCGCCGGTAAATCCACCGCCGTGGATGTAAACGAGAACAGGGAGCTTCTCGCCGCCGTTTTCGGGAGCGAACACGTTGAGGAAGAGACAATCTTCACTGTACTCATACGTTTCGCCCTTGCGGAATTCGTTATAGTAGAAAATCTTTTTGGGCATTTCTTCCTCGTTATAAAAGGAACGGGGTTGATATGCACACGCGCTGTATTGGGTTGCATCATAAACACCATCCCACGAGGTGACCTCACGAGGATATTCAAAGCGACCCGCAGTTGCATAGCGAATGCCCTTGTAGGCGATGACGCCGTCTTTTTTTGTTTTTGTGCCGCGTAAAGTGCCGCACGGAGTTTTTATCAAATATTCCATAAATACAAATCCTATCTTATCTCTAAGAGCGGCGATTGCTCGCCGCTCTCAAAAAGTCAAAATTATTCGTTGACGGTGATTTCTTCCACAGGAGTTTTTTGGGGAGCTTCAACGGTCGCTGCCTTTGCAGCTGCCATTTTTGCACGAACCTCGGGAGTGATGTTCCAAACGAACTTAAACGCTGCCCAAGAGCCGAGAATGAAGATTGCGGGAGTAAGAACACAAAGAGCCTTCAAGCCAAAGATGGTGCCTGCGCTTTGTACCTCAAGAGCTGCATCAAATCCGATCCAACCGAGAACGTAGAAACCAAATGAGCTACCGATTGCTTGACCGATACGGCGAGAGAGGTTAAAAGTGCCGTAAATGGAGCCTTCGGTTCTCTTACCGGTTGCAAATTCGTTGTAATCGATCGCTTCGCCAACAAGACCCCATTGCATTTGAATGGATACCATAGACATACCCGAGCCAATGCCAAGGATAACACCGTGAACAAGAGGATGAACGTCGGTAACAACGTGAAGAACGAAGAGCAGACCGCAGATTGCACCGCCGATGAGCAGGCAGTAACGAATCAACTTTTCAAGACCGAGCTTCTTACAAATAAAGGGAACAAGAACCATAGAACCGATCATAAAAGGACTGGAGAGAGCAGTGCCGATGGTTTGGTAAGTAACGTCGTGATAAACCTCAGAGTACATATAGAGGCTGATGTTGGAAACGAGATATTGCATAGTGCAAATGCAGATACCGTGAATGCAAAGTGCTACAAAGGGTCTGTTTTTCTTTACAACGGTGAGGATATCGGAGAACTTGATGTCGTCAGCCTTGGTTTCACCAACTGTGGTGCGTTCTTCCGTCCAGAAGTAGTGCATCAAGCAAACGCCAAAGCCAATGAGTGCACAAACGATACCTGTGATCATGTAACCGGTGGAATCTCTGTCACCCCAAATACCGATGATAACGGGACCTACCATACCGGGGATCATGTTACCGAACATGGAGCCAACGCCACGGGAAGAAGAGAGGGAAGCACGCTCGGAGTCATTCTTGGACATTGCGGAAAGCAAAGAGCCCATGGGAATGTTGAACATGGTGTAAGCTGCTTCATAGAGAATCTTAAAGGAGAAGAGTGCTACGATTGTTGCAATACCGTCGCAGAAGGTGGGAACTGTCCAAAGCGCGATAGCGGTGATTGCCAAAAGGGGAGTTGCGCGGAGAATCCAAGGACGGAACTTGCCGTTCTTGTTTTGATGTTTTGCAAATGCTTTGTCCATCAAAGCACCCATCATAGGGTCATTGATTGCATCCCAAATGGTCCAAATAAGAGTGAGAGTACCCATAAGGAGGGGGTCGATTCCGAGAACGTTGGTACAATACATCGAAAAGATGCTTGCCATCAGGGTAAAGGTCATACAGCCGCCAAAGTCACCAAACATATAGCCGATCCAATGTTTTGTGGTAAGACCACCGGCAGTTTTTTGTTTTTTTGCCATTGTAGTTTTCCTCCAAAAGTAATTTTGTTTTACAACATTTTTATTGTAACATATTTCTTTTTGAAATAAAATTGCAAAAATCTTAAAAAACATTGCAAAACGGATAAAAATGTGCTAAAATAGAACAAGAAATAGCAAAATATATGGAAATATGAGGATTTTATGAATTTTTCAACACTGAAGGAACTGATGCGTTCCCGTTTTCAACGTCCTACCACCGAGGCGGAATATTACAAAATATTGGAATATCTTGCCCAAGAGGGAATTGCTATCGGTAATTTATATCAAGAACTCGAAATGTCCTCAAGCCTTGTCAGCTTTCACAGTGATATTTCTTACAACCGTCAAAGCATTTCTCTGCACTCGCACTTCTTTTATGAAATTATGTTTTGCCGTTCCTCAGATCGTGTAGAATATTTTGTGGGAGCCAATCGCTACCGCCTCGCGGCAGGAGATCTGATTCTTGTAGCCCCCGGAGTGAGCCATAAGCCCATTTTGCCGGATGATATGCAGTATGCTTACGAGCGTGACATTCTTTGGGTGAGTGCCGATCTTGTAGAGCGCATTTGCGAACTTTTTCCCGCGTCGCTTCTAAAGACAGTAGAGGGATTTTCTCTGCTTCGCACAAAGGGGAGCGATTGGAGTTATATTGGAGATTATTTTAGCGACGGTTTGCGCGAATTTGAAGAGATGCAAACGGGATATGAGGAATCTGCCACGGCTACCGCAATGCTAATATTAACGCATCTTTGTCGCGCCGCACATTCTGGGGAGGCGCACCATTCGCAGGCAGAACAGCCAACACTTTTGACCTCTTTTATCGAGTATATTGAAAACAATTTGAGTGAATCACTCACGTTAGATAGCATTGCGGCACACTTTTATATCAGCCGCAGTGCAGTAAGCAAGTTCTTTCGCGAAGAGATGGATACAAGCTTTCACCGTTTTTTGACACAACGCCGTTTGATTTTGGCAAAGCAGCTCATCAGCGAGGGAGAGGGAATGGAACGCGTAGCGCAGCTATGCGGATTTACCGATTATTCTGTTTTCTACAAAGCCTTCAAAAAAGAATACGGACTCTCGCCAAGAGAGTTTGCAAAACTCTAAAAAAGAAGCACCCGGGCGGTGCTTCTTTTTGTAATGATATTACATTTGCGAAATTTTTTTGATACGCTCGTAGCAGGTTGCCAAAAATTCCTCACGACTCAAGTTTCTATAGTTGGCATTTTTTTGAGAGACCTCTAACATTAGGGAGCCGGTGTAGTTGTATTCATCCAGCTTGCGCATCATTTTTTCATAGTTATAGTTGCCGTCAAAGGGCAAAAGGTGTTCGTCGTGGTCGTTCACCTTGTCGTCAAAGGGGCGACCGTGGTTGTCGTGGATGTGTGTGCAACAAACGCGTGTGGTGAAAACGTCCATCATAGTGATCGTTTTGGTATAGCAATGCTCGTGACCGCAGTCGAAGCAATAGAAAACATTATCCTCTTTTTCATAGCGATCTACAAGGCACGCAAGGTTGCCAAGCAGGCGCAAGTTTTCAAAAGCCAAAATAACACCGCGCTCTTTTGCGTAGCGCACAAATTCGTCATAACGAGAAAGTCCCAAATCGTTAACGGGTGGCGGATTCCATCCGCTGGAAACGTGTGTGATGACCATTCCAATGCCATTGTCTGCCGCCGAATCGATGGATTCTTTCATATACTCCATCACTTCCAAATATCCCGTGCCGTCTTTCCACAACTCGTTAATGTTGCGGTAAGGTGCGTGGATAAATTCGAAGGTCAATCCAAGCGCATCTGCCTTTTTCTTGAGGGGGGCAACGATATCATTTGTGTAAGAATTTGTGAAAAACGTTTCAAAACCTGCCGCTTTTGCCAAATCGAGCGCGTCGAGCTCGTCAACGCCAATCAAGCAGTCAATGTTGATTCCGAGTTTTCTGTTCATTGTGTATTCTCCTGTACAAAATAGTTTAGTCGAATGCCAGCCCGAAATAGGTCGGCGGAGTTGTCAAGGTAGGGGAGAGGGAACGATACATAGAAAACGGTTTTTCATTCCCGTGAATGCGAAAACGACCGTTTTTGCAATTCAAAGTGTATGTGATGCGAGATGCCGCGCTAATGTCCCCCAATAGTTCAACACCAATAAGGGTGTCCTGCTCTTTTCTTGCCGCAAGCAAAAAGCCGTTGCCGCAATAGAGCGTGGCGTCCTGCTGCAAAAAAGCAAGATTTTCGTCCTCCTGTATAACGCCACCATAGGGGAGAAATTCTTTGCGAAGTGTAGCATAGGTGTCGGCATCAACGTTTTTTAAATCGATATCCACATCGGCGGCATCGGTGTGCAAAACAGAAACATACGTACAAATCTTGTAGCCTTGCTTTTGGTAAAAATCGAACAAATGCGGTTCTTCGGGTACCAAAATGACACCTGCGTATCCGCGCTCTTTTAAAAGTTGATGAGCCGCATCCATAAGACTGTGACAGATGCCGCGACCGCGATATGCTTTGTGTGTGGCAACTGCGTAGAGATAGGCTATTTTTTGATTCGAATAGGTACAATCGAACCAATAAAGCATACCCACAATCTCATCCTCTATGATGGCGCACAGAGAACGCTTTTGTGAAAAAGCAGTTTGAAAGAAAGCATCTAAAACGGTATCTGTGTCACCGAAGGCATCTTTCCAAAGCGCGCGCAGGGCGGGGATGTTTGAAACTTGCGGTGCTTTAATAATCATATCCGTCCTCCAAGAGGCATGCCCAACATTTGCGCACCATGTGATGCGGTCGATAGCTTTGCTTTGCACGGCGTAATCCCTCAATGCCCATGTCTTCTTCGCGGTTCAAAAAGCGAACGGCAGGGTAATTTTCGCGAACGTAGCGTGCAAAAGCACAGTTTATGGCAACATAGGCTCCCGCAACGTCGGGTGCGCCTTTTTCAAAATGCACGTCCATTGTGTCGGGGGAGAGGAGACTGCCGAGGGTCAGCGCAATGGCGCGCTCCCCGTTCATTAGTACAAGACCGCACATACCAATCTCGTTTTTGTCTCGCAAGGCTTTGCGAATGGCGGCGCGTTCCATATGAAAGTCCCCGTCGGGGTCTTCTTGCAAGCGGCTTGCAAACCATTCCTCCAAAAGGGCTTCTGCGGCGGGAAGGTTGCTTTCGCTGAGCGGTTCGGTGTGCGCGTTGGGATATTCTTCGGCAAAGCGATTGAGGTTGGTGCGCTTGACGTGATATTTTTTGCCGGGAAGATCGGCAAGATCGTTGACGTCGTATACGTAGTCGAAGGAATTTTCGTCGCAATGAAAGCGGAATTGATCAGGATATAAGGATCGAATCAGTTCTAAATCTTTCTCCCCAAGCCCCGTAATGCGGCAGGGAATACCGCGCGCAGCGGCATCGGCAATAATGGCATCTAAAACGGCTTTTTTGTCACCTGTTCCTATGGGAAAGGGATAGACCGTGCGACGGTTAAATTGAGAAAAGAAGAGTGCATGCCCGTGCAAAAAGGCGATGCGTTGGCGACCCCAAAGATACAAATTGGCAAAGGAGTATTCGCATCCGCGCTCGCCCTCGGTGGCAAGTAGTGCTTCATATTGCGCGCGGTCGTCGGGGGTAATGACACGAAAGGGAATGGTGTTCATGTGTAACAAATTGCTCATGGGGTTCTCCTTTCCTAAAATCTGTTTTTATTATACCATAGTGAATATAGAAAATGCAAGAGAAAATAAAAAAATCCTACCG
>JAFYRH010000269.1 GCA_017559555.1 Clostridia bacterium | reverse complement strand
ATGTACTACGTTAACGTTCGTTGGCCCGGCGGTATGATGACCAACTTCAAGACCATCAAGAGATCCATCCACCGTCTCAACGACCTCTACAAGATGCAAGAAGACGGCACCTTTGATCTGCTTCCCAAAAAGGAAGTTGCAAGCATGCAAAAAGAGATCTTTGACCTTGAGAAGAGCTACGGCGGTATCAAGACCATGGATCGTCTCCCCGATGCAGTATTCATCGTTGACCCCAAGAAGGAAAGAAACGCAGTTCTCGAAGCAAAGAAGCTTGGTATTCCGGTTATCGCTATCGTTGACACCAACTGCGATCCCGACGATGCAGACTATGTAATTCCCGGTAACGATGACGCTATCCGCGCTATCAAACTCATCTCCTCCGCACTTGCAGATGCTATCATCGAAGGCAAGCAAGGCGAAGAGACCGCAACCGAAGAAGCTCCCGCAACTGCAGACGCAGAGTAATTCACTTATTACTTTTGGAGGATAAAAAAATGGCAAATATTACAGCAAAAGACGTAGCTGAGCTCCGTAAGAGAACAGGTATTGGTATGATGGAGTGCAAGAAGGCACTCGTTGAAGCAGACGGCGATCTCGATGCAGCTGTTAAGATCCTTCGTGAGAAGGGCGAACTCAAGGCTGAATCCAAGATGGCTACCAGAATCGCAGCTGACGGTGTTGTTGCAATCGCTAAGGAAGGCAACACAACCGCTATGATCGAAGTTAACTCCGAGACCGACTTCGTTGCAAAGAACGAAACCTTCAAGGAATTCGTAAACGAGCTCCTCGCTCTCATCATCGCTCAAAAGCCCGCTGATATCGACGCTCTCATGGCTTGCCAATACGATGCAGAAATGAACGTTGACGCTAAGATTAAGGAAATGATCTTCAAGATCGGTGAAAAGCTCACCATCCGTCGTTTCGTAATCGTTGACGGTATCACCAGCACCTACATTCACGGCACCGGCTCCATCGGCGTTATCGCTAAGTTCGAAACCAACGTTGCAGATCATGCAGATTTCGCAACCTTTGCAAAGAACATCGCTCTTCAAATCGGTGCATATCCCACTCCTTATCTCTCTCGTGAGACTGTTCCTGCTTCCGTTATCGAAGAAGAGAAGAACATCCTTCTCGCTCAAATCGCTAACGACCCTGCAAACGCAAAGAAGCCTGAACAAATCAAGCTCAAGATGGTTGAAGGTCGTATCTCCAAGTTCTACGACAACAACTGCTTGCTCGATATGACCTACGTTAAGGACGACGAAATGAAGGTTTGCCAATACGTAGCAGCTGCTGCTAAGGAAATGGGCGGCGAAATTAAGATCGTTGACTTCTACCGCTTCGAAAAGGGTGAAGGCATCCAAAAGAAGGAAGAAAACTTTGCTGACGAAATCGCAAAGATGACCGCAGGCAAATAATTTTCTTACCATATAAAAAAGAGAGTTCCAATCGGAACTCTCTTTTTTGTTTCTGTTTTATTCTGCAACCGATTCTTCTTCGGTTTCTTCTTCATCTTCTTGGTTTGCGTAAGGAGCAATCATATAGCGGTCGATAACGGGGTAAGCCGCATACGCCGAGGTAAAGGTAACAGCTGCCATATACCAAAGGAAAGGCAGAATGATCGGCAAACCGCTCAAGGGAGTGGAGATCAAAAGCAAGAGGAGTATTACGTGCAATGCAGTAATCAAAAGAATGCCAAGCACGCCCATAATGTTGCGCTTAAAGCCAAGCAGTGAGAAGATGAGTGCATTTTTGAGGATCTTATAAATGGAAAGGTCAAAGGTGACGATCAACAAATAGATGTAAAAACGCATCAAGAAATAAAGAACAATAAGGGCAATTGTTAAATAGAAGCCTACGTCCAATGTAAACGTTCCGCCGCGTCCCCAAAAGTAGGAAATATCAAAGCCCAGCGTAAAGAGGATTACGGCATCGATAAGTCCGAGGAAAAAGCCTTGCTTTAGGTTGCGTTTGATGGCATAAAAGTAGTCAGACCAAACAAACACGGCTTCACCGCGCACCATATTGCGCACGATATAAGCGGCACCGATGTTTTGCCAACCGAACGTGATGACCAAAAAGGCGATGCAAATGCCCATTCCAATATAGGTCCAGGTTGTGAATACGGGAATGTTTTGTTGTGCGCCAAAGAGGTCAAACAAAAGTGTAGAGGTTGGGGTTGCGCTTACGGCATTTGCTCCCAGGAGTTGCGGGAATAGTACTTCTCCTGCAACCGGTGTTTGTCTCATAGAAACGTAGAGGTAGAAGCAAACGAGTGCGGGAATGATGAGAGGGAGCATCATTAAATTGAGGGTTACAAGCTTCCAAAAGCGTCTGGCAAGCAGTTTAAAATATCTTTTTAGAGTTGGCGTGGTATCCTCTTCAACCGCATCGGGGCGGTTGTCGCGGTTATAATCAAAAAAGCCAAACAGTTTGTTTTTTGTTTCGTTAGCCAAAACGGGTACTTCCTTTACTGAATTTTTATCTTATTTTTCGGTTGCGCTTATAAAATCGGCAAGCAGATAATCTTGCAGCATTTTGACGGTGTGCGGTGCTTTTTGTCCAACAGAAACGCCGTCTACCTTAACAATACGCATACAAAGTGCCGATGCAGACGTTAAAATAATCTCGTCAGCCTCTTTGAGTTCTTCAAGAGTATAGGGGCGTTCTACTACGGGAATGTCAAAATGACGGCATGCAGCCATCAGGTGTGCACGTCCCGTACCTGCAAGAATAAGCTCGTTTGCAGGATGGGTAATGAGAGAGCCATTCTTCAAAATAGAAACGTTAGAATGTGCACATTCGGTTACAATATCACCGCGGTGGAGAATGCATTCATCCACACCGGCATCCACACAAGCCTGCGTTGCCATTACACTTGGCAAAAGGTTAAGAGATTTGATATTGCAATGGAGTGCACGTGTATCCTCGCGCGTAATTACGCGAAGCTCACGGTATGTATCTTTGATTTTTGCAGGGCGGAGCATAATCCACAAATTGGGTTTTGCATTTTCGGGGAATGCGTGATTGCGGTAATCTGTTCCGCGCGAGAATTGAAAATACACCCAAAGTTCACCGTCGTCCAATTTTTTCACGAGTTCTTCGATGAGTTCACAAAGACCGTTGGGAGTGATTTCGGGATAAATTTTGAGCAGGGCAGCGCTTGCGAAGATGCGTTCTACGTGCTCACGGAGCTGATAAACCTTATAGTTACGACTAAAGGTAACGTCATAAACACCGTCGCCAAAATAAGAAGCGCGGTCAAGCATGGGCACGGTTATTTTGTCAAGCTCGTCAATTTTGCCGTTGTAATAGCCAAGCGTTTTCATAACAAAAAGAAGATTCCTTTCTAGTGAGCAATTGCCGCGGACACAATTTTGTTTAAATGTTCTACAACAAAGCTCTCGTATTGAATAGTCGTATCCGCGAGTGCGGCTTTGGCAACTTGCGTTGCACTTCTTTGACAGTATATGCCCGAGGGGGTAGAAGCTTGCACACTACCGTCGGAATAGGTGCAAACCGCCCAAAATCGCATAGAATAATTTGTGTTGTAAGATTCCTCACCAAGTGCATCGGTATCGGCAGAAAGCACTTGCCAAGTTGTTTCAAAAGATTCGTCGATTCCACCCAAGGCAACGGGGGTAGATGCTTCGGTGCCATCCTCGTTTACAACGGTAGCGAAAAAGGAGATACAAGCATTCGTATCTGCTACTTTTTCAAGTGTTTGGGTTTCTGCAGCGGCATAAAAGCGCAGATGGGTTTCATCATTGGGAAATACCAATGCCGCGCCTTTCATAGCTTCGAATTGCATATAGAGTGCAGTATAGGTAATGTCCTCTTCGGGAGAAACCAAACCGCCTGATGGCATCAAAGTATTATCCGAGCCATACCAGCCAATAAAGTTTTCTTCCTCACAAATCGGGAGTGTAAAAGTCGTTCCCACCTTGTGAAGGGCGGCGGTTTGGTTCTCATTGTTTTTTATCAATATGTTAATGTTAGGGCGTTCGTAGACGTTTACATAAAATACCGCAGACAAAACCGACCAATTCGACTTTTTGGAGGTGTTTGAAGGATCGTAATTTGCAATTGTGCGGATGGTAAGAATGTGCGACGTATTGGGATCAAAAGAAAGGGGGATTTCTATATCGAACGTATCGCCCTCGCAAAGTGTGAGCCATTCGCCACCGTCCCAACTGTATTCCAAGCGTTCTACACCGTAGGAATGCGTTGCAATGCCGCGCAGATGCAGAGTGTCGTTAGAAAAAGCAGTTCTTGAATCATAATGTGTTTTTTTCTGCAAGAGCAAAAAAGGAGAGGAGAAAAATACAGAAGCTTCATATTTTTCGGTAGCCGTTGCGAGATAGGAGCAAGTGCCGCCCGCAGGATCTTTGCAAGCATTCTTGGGCATTCCTTCATAAACGGGAATGACAAAACTGCAAGGACCGTCAAGCACTCCCGAAGAAGCGAACGCACCAAAGAGCGTGCGTGACTCGGTAAGGGAACCTGCTACGTTTTGCATATATTGACCCCAAAAGTTGCGGTCAGCTGCGCGGCTGTCAACGTTGAATTTTTGAAGATAAACTGTATTTTGATAGCGGTCGATAAAGCTTGTTTTAATGGTGTAAGCACCGCCCCACATCGATTTCCAT
>JAFYRH010000268.1 GCA_017559555.1 Clostridia bacterium | reverse complement strand
ATTTATACCCACGTTACCAATGCCGACATTGAAAAAGCAATGGAGCAAAATCCGTTGGCAAATATGAAGGCAAAGAAAGAATAACAAAAGATGCCGCCTCGAAAACGATGCGGCATCTTTTGTTTTATAGTCGGTTTTGGCGTCTTTTTATGATAAAATCAATAGGATACAAAAGCAGAACAAATGCCATACACAAATAAACAAACAAGTTACCAATATGTGTGTAAAGTGTGGTTTGTGTGCACATTTCCACCTCGGCAATGGCAATTCCCTTTGTTTCGGGCGCGAGCCAAGCCAAATGATCGCCATGCTCAGTGATGATAGAAGAAATGCCCGTATTACCTGCGCGAACGAGATAACGACCGCTCTCAATGGCGCGAAGCATTGCTTGCGATTCATTTTGATAGGTTTCAACTGAGGTTGAGAACCACCAAGAATCGTTACTCGGGAGCAGCATCAGATTGGCTCCGTCCTTGGCACTTGCACGTGTCAATTCTTCATAGATAGAGTCAAAACAGATCAGTCCTCCGAGTTTTCCCCATTTGGTTTCAAACAAAGAGGTTTCGGTTCCCGGCGTCATATCGTCGTCAAGTGCCGAGAGTTCTGCAAGAGGCGGAATGAGCGTCATAAAGAGTTCACGCATAGGAACATACTCGCCAAACGGAACAAGATGACGCTTGTGATAAAGCGTATCCGAAATTCTGCCATCGGGCGTTATCATATATAAAGTATTGTAGCTTTTCCCGTCCTTACCGTCGTACAAAGCTCCAACGATCAGCGTAACGTTACATTCTACGGCAAGCTCGCATACAAAATCTTCCAAAACAGAGTAGCGATTCATACGATACGGAAAAATACTTTCTGGCCACACAACAATTTCGGCGCCTTTGGCAGCTGCTTCGCGTGTCATTTCACCGTAAACACGCATCAATTCTCGAAGAGCTCCGCCCTTTGCATCCATATCGACATTGCCTTGAATTGCCGCCACTTTCACTATAATGCTTTCTTCGGCTTTTGGGTTCATCATCTCATTTCCCAAAAGAATATTGGAAAACAAAATAACGATTGCGAGAGCTACACAAAGAACCGATTGGATTTTATTGCGGTAACTGATGATAGCATAAGCCAACAATCCGTTGACGAGCAGGATCAAAAAGCTGACAAAATAAGAACCAAAAAGCGATGCCGATTGCAAAACGGGTAAATAGTCACTCTGCCCTATACAAAGTCTGCCCCACGGAACGCCCGTCCAACCGAGTGTGCTCGACCACTCAAAGACAATCCACAAAGCGGATAAAACAATTGGGCGCAGAATAGGTGTTCTATCAAAAACACCGCCACGTTGCAAAAGTTTAAAAATCAAAAAGATCAATCCACCGGGAATTGCCTGCAATATCGAAAGTCCAAACCAACCTGCGATAACTACAACAACCGATGATGCATTGTCCATTCCGATGAAATCGAGCGGATAGAGGCTTAAAAACCAATGGTATACAACAAAATAATAAACAAAAATCGTTAAAAATCCGCCCCAATAGGTGCGCCAAAGGCTTCTGTTTTCATCCGCGCAAAAGGCAAAAGCCCCCAAAAAGAGCGGTATGAGTGTGATCCATTCCATAAATCCGACTTGCGGAAAAATCAGAATCAGTGCCGTAAGGACTGCACTTATGAGCATTGCGGGCAATGCTATTTTTTTATATTGCTCGCACATAAGAGCCTCCTTAAACAAAATCTTTCATAAACCAAACGTCGTTTTGATCGATTGCAAACGTCTTTCCTTCAAGATACTTCAAAGCGCCTTCGCGCTCAACGTGACGAAATGTCAAACGGTAAGCATACAAAGCTTGGAATTTATATCCCTTTGCGCGGTCCTCTTTATTCACACCGTATTTCCCGTCCCCGAGAAGCGGATGTCCAATGTGCGAAAGATGTGCGCGAATTTGGTGGGTTCTACCCGTAACGAGTTCCACCTCAAGCAATGCCGTATTCTTGTGCGACTTGAGGATATGATATTTCGTGATAATTTCCTTATATCCCGCACGCGGTGTGTCAACGACATCCACGGTGTTATCAGCACTGTTCTTTTTGAGATAGCCCGTCAGCGTTGCCGATTGCTTTTTGGGAATGCCGTGAACGGCACAAATATAGCACTTGCGAAGTTCATCATTGCGAATCTTTTCGTTCATCTCGCGCAAAGCCTCGGCATTTTTAGCGGCAATGACAATACCGCCCGTGTTGCGGTCGATGCGATTGCAAAGTGCAGGAGCAAAGGATTGCTCACTTTCGGGGTCGTACTCCCCTTTTTGCGCCAAATATGCTTTGACATGCATGATAAGTGTATTCTCTGCGGCAGCTGTATCCTCATGCACAAGCACACCGGGACGCTTGTTGAGGAGCATAATATTGTCGTCCTCATAAACAATATCCAACTTTGGAACAATACGCCAAAGGGCTCCGCGGTCACTCTCGGGTGACTCAAAAAATTCATCTCTGATAAAGAGTTGGATCTCATCCCCCTCGCAAAGCATATACTTTTGCTCGGTGCGCGCGCGATTGACCTTTATTTTTTTTGTGCGAATGTATTTGTACATCAACGACATCGGCAATCCTTTTACCGCTTTGGATAAAAATTTATCCAAGCGTTGCCCCGCGTCGTTATGTCCAACAACCAAAATCTTCATTGGTGCACAATGCGGGGAGCTTGTTCAGCTCCCCGACACTCCTTTTTTTAATTTGATTACAGAGTACCGAAAATACGGTCGCCTGCGTCACCCAAACCGGGAACGATATATGCGTGCTCGTTGAGGCAATCATCAAGAGCTGCGGTATAAATGTCAACGTCGGGATGGCTGTTTTGTACTGTGCGTACACCCTCGGGAGCGGCAACCAAGCACAT
>JAFYRH010000267.1 GCA_017559555.1 Clostridia bacterium | reverse complement strand
CCCTTGCTAAGCTCGATACCACTGTTAAGCCGATGATGGCGGAAATCTACGAGCAGTTGTTGGAAGACCTGCAAAAAGGCAACCAATATTCCCCCATTTGGCGTCATCACATCAACGTCATCAACCGCACGTATTACAAGCGCAACACACCTTATGAGGCAACCGAGCCCAACCAAATTGTTGTGGACTACATTGCCAGCATGACAGACGATTACTTTATCGCCCTGCACAAATACCTCTTCCCCGACAGTTCCTTGCGGGTTAAATACAAGGATTATTTTAATGAAGATTCGAGAAAGAGAGAAAACGACGATGTTTGAAAAGGTCATCGCGGCAATTCGCGAATATAACCGCATTATTATTCACAGACACAAAAACCCCGACGGCGATGCTCTTGGCAGCCAATTGGGTCTTGCCGGAATTTTGAAGGCAAACTTCCCCGAAAAAGAGATCCTTATGGTGGGCGACACCTCGGCACGTTATGCCTTTATGGGTTACACGCCCGATGAAGTCGCTGACGATGCCTACAACGGCGCTCTTGCCATCATTTTGGATACCTCTGCCTCGGCACTCATCGCCGACGAGCGTTACAAATTGGCAGAAAAAACCGTTCGTATCGACCACCACATCTTTTGCGAAGAAATTGCAGAGATTGAAGTGACCGACACCTCCTACGAGAGCTGCTGCGGCTTGATGGCGGCATTTGCAATGGAGTGCGGTCTTGCGGTTCCCTCCGATGCGGCAAAGGCTATCTACACGGGTATGATCACTGACTCCGGTCGTTTCCGTTACGATTCGGTCAGCCCCCAAACCTTCCGTTGCGCGGCGTTCCTGATGGAGCAAGGCTTCCGCACCGACGACATCTACCGCAATCTTTATGCCGATGATTTCTCCTTTATTCAACTGCGCGCGCGTTTCGTGCTCAAAATTCAATTTGCAGGCAACGGTGTTGCATATATCTACACCACAAAGGAAGAAGCCGCTACCTACGAAGCAGACACCTTTACCATCTCTCGCGGTATGGTAAACGTAATGGGTGAAATTCGCGGCATTGACACCTGGGTCAACTTTACCGAAACAGACGAGGGCGTGCTCTGCGAAATTCGCTCTAGTCTTTATAACATTAATCCCATCGCCAAAAAGTACGGTGGTGGCGGACATGCTAAGGCAAGCGGCGCTACGCTGAAGAATAAGGAAGAAGCTATGGCAATGCTCGAAGATCTCAAAGCTCTTGGAGGTGCACAATGAATATAGAAGCTATGAAACGTATTCTTGACAAAATCAAGGAATATGACCGCATCATCATCTTTCGCCACAAGCGCCCCGATGGGGATGCTGTTGGCTCGACCAAGGGCTTGCGCGAAATTTTGCGCTTGACCTATCCCAAAAAAGAAATCCTGCTCCTCAATTCCGATTATTCGGATTACGTATCCTTCCTTGGTGATGAGGATGCCCCCGTTGACGACGAATATTATGCAACCGCTTTGGGTATTGTTATCGATACCGCAACCAGCGACCGCATTTCCAACCCCAAATACGCGCTCTGCCGCGAAGTGGTTCGCATCGACCATCACATCGACAACAATCCCTACACCGAAATTTCTTGGGTAGAAGAGCACAAATCCTCGGCTTGTGAAATGATTGCGGAATTCTATTACGCATTCCGCGACGAGCTCAAAATCAACAAAGAAGCGGCTACCTATATTTACACAGGTATGGTTACCGACTCCGGCCGTTTCCGTTTCCGCTCGGTTTCGGGCGACACTATGCGCTAAGCGGGCATGCTGCTTGACCTTGGCGTTGACGTTGATCACATCTATGCGCATCTTTATATGAAGGATTATAAAAACCTGCGCTTCCACGGTTATATGCTCAGCAAGATCAAAATGACCGAAAATGGCGTAGCATACCTTTATATCGACCAAAAAACAAAGGATAAATTCGGGCTTTCGATGGAAGAAGCCAGCGCATCGGTCTCCTTTATGGATTCAATCAAGGATAGCTTGATGTGGATCGCCTTTATCGAAGGACCCGGTGATGAAATTCGCGTACGTCTGCGTTCTCGCTTTGTCACCATTAGCGAGATTGCCGAGCTTTGGGGCGGTGGCGGACACGACTGTGCCGCAGGTGCAACTCTGCACAGCAAACGCGACGTAAAAAAGATGCTTGCACAAGCTGACGAAAGATTGAAAAATTATAAGGAAAATAACGAAGGATGGCTATGAGAATACTGATTACCAACGACGACGGCATTGCCGCACCTGCACTCCCCTACCTTGTCAATTGGGCAAAGAATTTGGGTGAGGTCACCGTTGTTGCACCCAAAATTGAGCAAAGCGGCAAGAGCCAAGCCATTGACTTCTTCCGCGAGGTAGAAATCAAGCGCACACCCCGCCTTGGCGACGTAGAGGCTTGGGCAATGGATTCCACCCCTGCCGATTGCGTTCGCTTTGGTATTACGGGTTTGAAAAAGGAATACGACCTTGTCATTTCGGGCATCAATAAGGGCTTCAACCTCGGTCACGACATTGCTTACTCGGGCACCGTAGGCGCTATTTTTGAGGCAGCACGCCTTGGCGTTCCTGCCGTGGCACTCTCGATGGATTATGAAGCAAGTGCCGAGAATGTGATCCCCTACCTCGACGGCATTTTCACCTTTATGAAAGAAAACAAGCTTTGGGAATGCGGTTCTCTTTATAACGTCAATATTCCCAATGATGCACAAGGCATTTGCATCACCCGTCAGGGCGGTATGTTCTACTCCGACGCATTCGAAAAGCGCGAGGGCGATTTTTACATTCAAGTTGGCGACCCCATTCGCAACGAGACCCTCGACCTCGCAGTTGACACCGATGCCATTTGGGCAAACCACATCTCCATCTCCCCCCTCACCCACGACCGCACCGACAAAAAGGTGCTTGAGAAGTTGATGAATGGCTACAATGCACTTGACGATTCACAAATGGACGCAATTATTGAACAGGGCTGGGCAGATTATCAAAAAGAGCAATAACAACCAAAAGACAACATTATAAAATCATAACCACCCGTCAAACGGGTGGTATGCACAAGGGCTAAAAGCCCAATACTACCAGCCAGCGGCGGAGGTCGCTGGCTTTTGCTATGCAAAAGCGATTCGCATAACCCAAAAGCCTTCCCCTTGAGGGGAATGGTGTCAAACATCGCAAGCGATGCAGGACGGATGAGGTGTAGGATGCGCAGCATCCGTCAAGAACACTCGCGTCCAAACGCCGCCTGTG
>JAFYRH010000266.1 GCA_017559555.1 Clostridia bacterium | reverse complement strand
TAATCAATTGTAGGTTCACAAATCACCGAACCATCACGCACTAAGCAGGAAGTTTTTTGTTTTAGTTGCCGTCGTAGTCGATCTCTTCGGAGAACATATCGTCAAATACGTCGGCTACGTTGTCGAATTCGTCGTCATCGTCAACGCTTACAAGGGTATCTTCGCCGTTCTCGTCCTTTTCAAGACGGAGAACTACGTACTCGCAAAAGCCACCGTCGTTTTGTGCATTCTCTGCCGCCTCTGCGGGAATCATTGCGAAGTAAACCTTTTCGTTCAAGGTAATCTCACCGATTTTTTCAAATTCGATTTCAGAGCCGTCTTCATCGACAAGCGTAAAAAATTCGCGTTCGTTTTCGTTCATTGTCATATCCTCTTTTTTCAATAGTAGTATGTAACACTATTGTACACGAAATTCGTGCACTTGTCAAGTGTTTTTTATGCTTGCTCGCCAAAATCTAAAATTTCGGACAAAATCGTGTTGCTGACAAGCATTCCCTCACGGGAAAAGAAATAGCGGTTCCCCTCTTTGCAAACAAGCCCTGTCCTCACAAAGGGTGCAAGCTTTTTGCCGTACGCATCCTCAAAAGAGGTGCCAAAGCGGTTCTCAAAAGCGACAGTATCCAAGCCCTCGCACAAGCGGAAACGGAGCATTACGTATTCGTCCTCGCGTTCGGCTTGATTGGGTGTTCCCCGCTCTTCGGTGATATCCTCACCTTTTATGTAGGCTTCGATATCACGCGAGTTGCCAAAGCGTTCACCGCCAAAATCGGAATGTGCCGCAACGCCAAAGCCGAGGTACTCATCACAATTCCAATATTTGAGGTTGTGACGCGACTCATATCCGGGGCGCGCGAAATTGCTGATTTCGTATTGCGCATATCCGTTTTGGGCGAGGAATGCGATTCCCTCAAGATACATTTGTCTTGCGGCATCCTCATCGGGGAGCGGCAATGTAGCTCTTTTACGCGCAAACGGTGTGCCTGCCTCGATGATAAGGTCATAAGACGAAATATGCTCGGGGCCGAGTGAGAGAACCTTTTGCAGGGTCTCCTTGCGGCTCTCTGGAGTTTGATGCGGAATGCCCGACATGACATCTACACTGATGTTATCAAATCCTGCCGCGCGTGCATCGGCAAAGCAAGCGGCAAAGGTTTCAAACGTGTGCAAGCGCCCCAGCGCTTTGAGCTCGTTTTCGTGCGCGCTCTGCAAGCCAATGCTCAGGCGATTGATGCCTGCCGCACGCATGCGCGAAAACAACTCACGCTCTCCCGTAACGGGATTGCATTCGGCGGTGATTTCGGCATTTGGGGAAACGTTGTAATTTTGATAGATTTCATCCATCAATGCTTTGAGAAGATACGCAGGGAGCGTTGTGGGCGTTCCGCCACCAAAGAAGACGGTATCTACCACATACTCGCGGCAAATAGGGGCGTATCTTTTTAAATCGCGGAAGAGTGCCGAAACATACTCTGTCATTTTTTCCTCGTCTTGGCGAGGGAAAGAACAAAAATCACAGTACAAGCATTTGCTGCGGCAAAACGGAATGTGCAGGTAAAGTCCCAGTGTTTTCATAGACGTTACCTCCGCTCCGCATGGCATACCAAATACAAAATTTGATATTTGCCCGAAAGCGCTACAAGCAATCTCTTTGCGGCTTCCAAGCGACGCTCATCCAAGTTGACAAAGGGGTCGTCCAAAATAATGGGCGGCTTTTCCCCTTCCGCATACAAAGCATCTGCAAGCGAGAGGCGTACACAAAATTGTACGGCATCGCGCCAGCCTTGGCTCAAGGATTCGGGATGTTGTGTTTTTCCGCTTTCGCGAAGCTTGACCTTAAAGGAAGTATCCATCACCGATTCGGGAGCATCCTTCTCCATAAGCATTTGCAAGAATGCAGAAAAACTGTTTTGCATATCTACAAGATACCGTGTGGAAAGCCCCGATTTGGCTTCCTCCAAAAACTGTGCTGTATTGGCAATGGTTGCGCTGTTGGCACGAGAGACCAAAAGCTCTTCTTCGAGCGCGCGAACCGTAGCCTCTATTTCGGGAAGACGTTCGGCATCGGTCGCAAGTCTTGCAATGTGGCTTGTAAGCTCTGCCTGACGACTCTGTAACTCGGAAAGTTCTTTTTGCAAGGTTCTTTCACGTGCAGTCAAGGCATCCACATCGGGAAGAAACGCATCGGTCGTTTCTGTTTGATGGGAAAGTCCTTTTTCGGCAATAAAGTTTGTCAGTTCCTCGCGCAGCTGCGGAATGCGACGGGAAAGTCGACGGTATTCGGTTTCCCATTCCTGCACGCGATCAAGGCATTCGGCAGGCTTCATTTTGCCGTCGGGATCGAAATAACGCAAGAACGGTGTCAATTCTGCCTGCAAGCGCTTTTGCTCGGCAAGTGCCGCCTCGTGACGGCGTGTGCGTTGCTCTGTCTCCGCAGTGGCTCTTGTAATGCGAGCAACGTCGCGGCGTAAAGCCTCAATATCGTCACGGTAGTCGTTTTTGGGAGGCAGAATGATTTCCAAGGCACGGAATTTTTCTTGCAATCCGCGCAATATCTGTTGCTTTTTGGCGCGCAAAGCCTGCAACGTCCTTGCACGTTTTTGCTCTGCCTCAGATTCCTCGCGCCATTGGCGAGCAAGCAGAGAGAGTTCGGTTAAAGAATCGCGCAAATTGCCATTGGTGGAAAAACCGTAATCCGAGAGCATTTCCTGCGCGGCGGATTGTGCCGCATTTTGCGCGTTGGAAGCAGAATCTTCTTGCGCATCTTTTTTCAAGAAAAACACAGCGGAAAGGATTCCCAAAACAGCCGCAACACCAAGCAAAATGGGCGTAATTGCAAATGCCGCAATGGATGCCGCTACGGCGAGAATAAGACAAATGATGGCAGGTATGCGTTGTCCGCTTCCCTTTTGCGCGCGTTTTGTAGTTTGTGCCGCTTCTTCGGCTGTGAGTGCATCCAAAAGCGATTTGATATCCGCTTCAAGAGGCGGTGCCTTGTGCGCAAAACGACGTGTTGCGACAGAAGTAGCAGGAGCACCCAAGCTCGCCTCACGGTGAGCAATATTTTGCAGTTCCAAATTTTCGGCAAGCATTGCCGCAAAATCCTCGCGACCGGGAAGCGTGCCACCAAAATCGGATTTTAAGATTTCGTATTTTTCGGTTTGTGTTGCAATGGAAGCAATTTCATTAGCACGTGCACGTGCCGTGTAAATTTCACTCAGCACAGTACGCTTTTTGTCAATTTCTTCGGGAGAGGGGTGCTTCCCTTTTAAGCAGGCATCCAAGGAGCAAGCCGAGGCTTCAAGAGTGGAAAGTTCTTTTTGCATTCTCTCCTTTTGCGCCATCAAAGCCGCGCGTTCGCGTGCGACACCTGCGCGACGCAAAGCAGCGCGCACACCGTCAATAGTAGCACTTGCCTCTTTGATCCGCTCTGCGAGAAGGGTCTTTTCTGCCTCTTTTTGGTGCATCATATCCTCGGTGCGAGTAAGCTGCTCGATTTGTGCGCGAAGGCTTGCAATCTCGCGTTCGATATCGGCAATGCGACCTCTCTCGCCCGTCATTTTGTAATATTTTCTGCGCTTATCAAGCGCCGCCATAGCATCATCAAAGCTGCCGATGTCATCGACGTCATCGAGCAGATCGCTAAGCTTTGCCGTAATACTGTTGTTATCGCCCTTGGCGATCACTGCATGTTGCGAAAGATAAACCGTGCGCGCAAAACCGTCGGCATCGATGCCAAAGAGTTCCGCGCCAACGTTTGAGGAGTATCGACGGCTCTCGCAGTTTGTGGCAAGGTCGTAAAGAGTAAAGCTGTCACCGCTCTCTTTTGCGCCAAAGAAGCGTTCAATGCGGTATTTGCCCGTGGCGGTGGAAAACTCAAGACTGCCGCCATAAGCTCCACCCTGCCAAGGCATATATTTTTTGCGTTCGTTTTCGTCAAGAGATTGCTTGCTGCTGGCAGGCATACCGTAAAGCATTGCCTTAATGAATGCCGCCAAAGTGCTCTTGCCCCAACCGTTCTCTTGCAAAAGAACGTTCAAGCCATTCTCAAAAGAATACTCGAAATTTTGCAGCTTGCCAAAGTTTTCAACGTGTAATCGAATCAGTTTCATAAGCCAAGCTCCTCTCCCGACAAAGCGCGGAAACCGCAGGCAATGACGCGTTCTTTTTCGGTTTCGGAGAGTGAGGAAGCCATCACACGGCGCACAAATTCACCCTTGAGGGAAATATCGTGAGCGTAATCTTCGGCGTTGATAGAAAGGCGTGTCTCATCCTTGATTTTGGCAAAGTAGAAACGTTCGGTAAGTACACCGCGCAAATGCGACAAATCAAGCATTGTCTCTGTTGGGCAGGTACCCGTGAGGACAACTTTAACCATATCTGCGGCGACAATATGAGCAACCGATGCAAGCATCCGCTCCTCCAAATCAAGTCCCGAAGAAAAGCCCGTAACATCGCACTCTACAGTGTGGAGTGTACGTGTGGCAAACGGAACAAAACGGTGCGATACGCGACCACCCTCAATATTCAAAAGCACGTAGCCCTTGGTGCCGCATTCATCAAATCCGCGACCCTCGAGACATCCGCTATAAGCGGCAGTTCCGCGCGCATCCAAGCGCATCACGCGATGCTCGTGAATGTGACCGAGTGCCGCATAGTCGATATTCTTATTTTTAAATTTGCCGAGGTGGATGATATCCTCCCCTGCTACACCCGCACTGCGACGTTCCTGCCCATGCAGGAGCAGAATGTTCACGTCCTCTGCGTTGAGAGAAAGCGTATCGGCATCGGGAACAGACGCGCCCGTAATGGCAACGTTACCGCGACGGTAGGTAGACCATAGCTTGCCAAACGTGTAAAGATTGGCGGGTAGTTGCGCGGTATTTGCAAGTGTACTGCCTTGGTCGTGATTGCCCGAAAGATAGAAGAAATCAATCATCGGGTGGGATGCAATCAAATCAAGCACATAATTTTCGGTGCTCTTTGTCACACGTGCACCATCGAACAGGTCGCCTGCTATCAAAACGGCTTCGACCCCCTCGTCGGTAGCCGTGCGCACAAGACGTGCAAAGGTGGAGCGAATCTCCAGTTTGCGTTCTCTTGCTTTATCAGCCGACAAATTTGTCTCCATCGGGGAATCGAGATGGATATCGGCACAATGAATCAGTTTCATAAGATTGCTCCTTTCTTACAGACTTTTAGGAAGATTGCGGGAAAACCTTTTTTGAGAAAAAAGCGTTTTCCCGCACCCTTTCCAAAAAATTCTCTAACAAATGACTTGAACTAAAGGGGATGTTTACAAATGGTTTTGTAGATAACTTAAATTTTTTTGCCATTCAAAACGGCTTCTTGCAATTCGTCACCGCGGTAGGTGAGTTTGAGGGAGAAGAACGGCACATCCTCTTGCAAAAGCTTCAAGAAAATGCGGTCTCCCTGCCACAAGGTCAGGTCAAAGAGCTTTTTCTTTTTGATCCACGCAAGCTCGCCCTCGTCGCACTCGCGTGCCTCCCCCGTCCAATCGGTAACGGTAAAGAGGTGCATATATTCGGTTTCGTAAATATCCGAAACAAAAGTGACGATGCCGCGATAACGGTAATCGGTCACGGTGAGACCCGTTTCCTCAAAGATCTCGCGGTGCATACAGTCCTCGGGGCTCTCGCCTGCCTCAAACTTGCCGCCAACACCTATCCATTTATCGTGGTTTTCGTCATTCTTCTTTTTGATGCGATGGAGCATCAAATATTCGTCGCCACGTTCCAAATAACAAAGGGTCGTCTGTTTCATATCTTTTCGTCTCCTTGTCTTTTGACCTGTGCGCCCGACTTATAAATGCGGAACATATCCATACGTGACTCACTTTGCAACGGGAGCAAAAGAATAAACGCCACCGCGTTGAGAAGAGCAAAAACAAGCACGAGCACCCAATCCGCCACAAAGAACGTGTAAAGACGAATGTTCATGCCCTGCCATTGGTAGAGCCACAAAAGCAGCTGCGGCAAAAGAGACGAGAACAACGGCAAAAGCGGAAAAAGCAAATAGGTAATGCGATTGGGACAGATCAAATGCAAAATACGTTTGGTGCGATTGGCAATACGCGTGGTGGGTTCATAGGAGAATGCCACCAAAGAGCAAACGGTAATGGCAAGCGCGAAAAAGGCATAAATAACGGGTAAAATCCAAAACAGTGCGCTTACAACGGGCAAAAGCTGCTCAAACCAAACAACCGCTGAAGTGCTTTCGATTTTGCCCGCTTGGATCTGCTCATAGAATTCCCACGCATTGCCCTGCAACTCAAAAAGATCCATTGTGGAATACGCCTCTTTGTTATACACAAACCAAAGGTGCGGAACAGCGGCATATATCAGCAAAGCAATGCCGAACAAAGCAGGCAACAAATAGCACAACTGAATCAGGGTGCGACGTGTGCGAACGGACAGATTGCTCATTTATTCTCCCCCGCAAGCTTGCCTTCCACCAAAAAGGCGGCTTCCATATCGGCACAGCAGGTAGCGTAAGCCAAGGGGAACATTTCCAGTGCGCGACCTACGTTGCCGGGGTCCTCGGTACCCGAAAATCCCATGTGATAACGAATGGCAAATGCCTCGTCACGTGTCAGGCGCATATAAGCGGAAACGATGTAAGCAGACTTCTCACCGTGACCGTAAGGAAGTGTATCCTCAATGGTGTAGTAAGGAACACTCTGCCATCTGCCGGTCTCGTCCTTGACGTTGCGATAGCTTGTCTTGTAGAAGTTCACCTTGCAAATGTCGTGCAAAAGAGCGGCAATGGCAATGCTCTCATCGGTGTATTCGATGCCATAGCGTTCCTTCAAACGCTCTGCCATATCCGCGAGGCAATCGTAAACGTTGAGACTGTGCTCAACGAGTCCGCCCTCGTGTGCACCGTGATAACGCGTGCTGGCAGGAGCGGTAAAAAAGTCACTGCCGTTGAGAAGAAAATCCAGCAGCTTGTCGGCACCCTCACGGGTAATTTTTTCGTTATAAATTTCCAAAAAACGTTCTTTTGCGGTCATAAATAAATCCTCACTTTATATTGGATTATAATTCTTTATTTTATTTTAACACGACCACGTGAAAATGTAAAGATGTTTTCTCTCTTTTTTGAAAAAATTCATTAAATTTTGAAAAGTGGTTATATCGGTAGGGGGCGATTCACGAATCGCCCGTTTTTGTTTACGGTAATCGCTCATTTTCGGGGCGTCGAGGACGTCGCCCCCTACGAAGAAACAACCATTTTACGCGCTTTGAGGTTTTTGAAAGGGGTAAATTTATTTACGCGTATGATTCTAAAACAACTTTTGTAGGGGATGACGTCCTCGACATCCCGAGAAAGCAAACAAATTTTTGTGCATTACAAATCAATCGGTAGGG
>JAFYRH010000265.1 GCA_017559555.1 Clostridia bacterium | reverse complement strand
GCTATGCGAATACCCCAAATGAGTTTTGTATAATCGCGTTGTTTCGATGTTTTAATAGCAGGGGATGCATTTTTGTGTTCAACGGTATTGGATGCTTTTTGAGATTGGACAAATGCCGCTTTTACGTGCTTGAGTTGGCGGTCAAGGCAAGCCTCTTCAAGATAAAGGAATGCTACACAAGCACCCATTGCAACAAAAGCGCAGGGCAGAATCCACAGGCAGGCGGCAATAACACTTGCATTATAGTCAGCACTGTAGTTGTTAAAGTTGCATGCGTAAATAATTGCCGGAATTGCTGCAACGCAAGAGATTGCAATGGTCGAAATTTTCAAAACGGTATGTGTTTTTTGCTCTTTTTTGATAAGAGAGAGCGTGTTTTCGTCGCAAGCAGCCATATTCAGTTTGCTTTGCAGGTGAGCTAAAGTGATCTTTTTATCTTTGATCGCTTTACGTGCACTTTTCGGATCGGGGAAAAAGAGCTTTGCAATCAGTCTGATGACGGTCAAGCCAACCGTTACCCAAACGAAAATTGCAATTTTGGCAAATGCGTTTGCAATGTTCTCGGTTGTAAACGGACGGTTCCCGATTTTATAGACGTTTACGCAGGCAATCATCAGCAAAATTCCCGTTATGACGAGCATAACAGAGAGTACGATGCCGTAGATGAGGCGTATGCGTTGAACTGTTTTTTTCGACATATAAATCTTCCTTTCGAATTTTTATGTATAGGTTGCGCATAATATCTCATTATATATTATACTATAAGAAGATATAAAAATCAAGAGGTTTTTTCACTTTTGTGAATATTTATAATTTTATGACAAAAAATCCCGACGGAAAACCGTCGGGATTGTGTGTTTATTCGGCTTTTAAACGGGAATTATGCGTAGTAGCCGCAGTAGAGCAACCAAGCATATTCTTGATTGTAAGGTGTGGTGGAGAATGCAAGCTTAAAGATGTTGAGGTCGTCATCGAAATCCCACCAGCCATTCTTTGTGCCAAAGCTTTGAACGGCTTCTACAAGTTTTTTGGTGAGGGGAACTCTTACGGGATCGTTTACAGGCGAATCTCCCTCTTCGGTTTCGATGAAGAGACCGTATTGTCTGAACAACTCGTTATAGCTGCGCTTTTCTACCAAATTTCCGTTAAGGTCGTAAAGATATTCGCCCATTCTTTGGAGTGCGCAAATGGTTTGAATGCTTGCGACATATGTGGAATCGGTCAAATCAATAAAGATGATGGGACCGTCTGCGGTGCCGAGGTGATAGAAACCGTCAGCCTCGTTGTAAACTGCCTTCAAGGAGAGGTCTGTCAAATCAACGGCGGTGTAAGTGCCTTCAACAGTGGTGTTCAATTGCTTTTCAACCATTGCGGAATCTTCGAGATAAGGCTTCCAAGGTTCGTCTTCGATCCTTGTGCCGGGGTCACCCGCGTTTTTGATTTTCAAAACGCAAGATGTTTCGGAGGTGGATTTGATGGCAAATACGTAGTCGCCGCCAATTTCACTGGCGTAAATGCTAATTGCCAAACCGTTTTCATATTTGGAAATACAACTTGTATCCGGACTCATGTCACGTCCTTGTGTGAAGAAGCTGCTACCGTGATAGCTGATTGCCAAATTAGCATTTCCTTCATACGTGATCGTATAAATTGCAGCATGCTCGGGAGCGAAAATGAAGAACGTATAGTCATTGGGTGTCAACGTAACATTTGTTGCGCCTTCTTTGACGAAATATGCGGAGTAGTCAAGATCTATCGGATATCCAACATACAAAAATGTTTTTTCGATGGGATTTTGAATGAGGCGAATGCTTGTGGAACGCTTTTCGGGGGTGAGTACGCAAAGGGATTCATCAAAGCTGTAGCTTTCATTCAATTGGGAAAGATCAAGAACGATTTGATAAGTACCTGTTTCGAGTTCCATAGAGAGGAATTCGCCCATATAGGGGTACATCTTTACTTGTTCATCGCCCTTCATGATTTTAACAAAAACGTTGCTTACAGGGTTGCCAAGGCCATCGGATATCCAAAGGCCGTAAGGTTCGCTCATGCCGCAGTTCTTACATGTGCCTGCTTCAAAGAAGTGACCCGTGGGAGGAATAATGATTTGAGAAACAGTAGAAATTTGGCAAACGGAGCATTTCTTTCCGTCGGTGCGACCTTCTTCGGTGCAGGTTGCGGCGGTACCAAGAACGGTTTCTTCGGTGTGACCAACCAGACCAAGTTCTGCGGTCTTTAAGGATTTACCGCAAGAGCAGATAAAGCTTGTAACGCCCTTTTCTTTGCAGGTAGCAGGGGTTACAACAACCCATTCTACACCTGCGCAAACGTGTGTTTCTTCAAGCGCGGGAATTACTTCGGTTTTGAGGGGGATATGACAACGTGTGCATTCTTTGTGCTTACTGCCGTCAACGCCAACCTCTGCGTTTTTATCGATGATCCAGTCGCCTTCACTGTGGTTGAGGGCATCAATTTTTTGTTGTTCCAAAATGACTGCTTGACAAATAGAGCATTTTTTGCCGGCGGTGAGACCGTCTTCGGTGCAGGTGGCTGCCTTGCCGTTAACAACCTCCTCGGTGTGTGCCGTTTTGGCGATTGTAGCGGTTTCCAAATTCTTTTTGCAAGAAACGCATTCTTTGTGCTTGGAGCCTTCTGCGCTGCAGGTTGCATTTACGTCAACAACCCATTCGGTTGTTTCGTGGGTGCAGGTTTCAGAGGGGTCGATGGTGGTTTCAGTATCGAAACCACCTGCTTGTCCCATCAGGTTTTGAATAAAATCGCAGGCAACAGCCGTTGTGAGAATGAGAGCGAGAGTACAGAGGAGCAACAAGGTTTTAATCAATGTTTTAAAGTTTTTCATATTGAACCTCGCAAATTGTTTTTTTGTGGTTTAAGCAAATGTTTTGTAGTAGTAGCAAAGCTTTGTCCAAGAATGTTTTACGCCATTAAAGGTGTATTTATCCATATACGTTTGCAAAATTTCAGCAAGTTTTTCGTCTACTGCAACGCAACCTTCGAGTTCGGGAGCGTCAGCGGAAGCAGCAATCATTTTTGCAACGTAAGCTTCGATGTCAGCGGTCATATCTTTTCCGCCACCGTATTCACCGTGGTAGATACCTTGGAAAACTTCTTCCAGCTTGTAGGATGCTGCGTATTCTGCATAGTTTTCACCCCACTCGATTTGGAAGTATTCGCGGCAAGCATCTATATCACCGTTGCATTCTTTCAATCTTGCAAGCACCTCTTGGTCGGTATCGCTGTAAGCGAAATTGAAGCCGCCCAAAGCGATTGCTTGTTGAATGGAGTGCGAGAAAAGACCGGTTGCATATTTGAAATCGGCATAAACGATGGAACCGAGAGTGCCATCTGCACGGAGCTCGTGATAGTAACCGTCATCACCGAGGGCTACGTCAATACCGCCGGCAATGGTTTGGTTCATTTGACCGTTTGCGCTTTCCAGATAGGTGAAATATCCGGGAGATGCGATGTGGAATTGCTTGTAATCTTCAGCGGATGCGAGATATTTTACAGTAAAGGTAAAGGTGCCTGCTGCGTAAATATCATAGTAAGCGATGTCAATGTAGTAGGTCTTGCCTGCTTCAAAGTAGAGAACCATCGAAACGTTTGTGATGTCGATAGCTTGACCGCTGTAAGGACGTTCTACAACAGATGCGGTGTAAATGTTTTCGTACAGGTCGTTAAAAATCCATCCGTCTACGCGTTCGTCACTTTGAGATTGAATAGCGTATACACCGGAAATTTGGGGAACGAACTTGTATTTCAAACCACGGGGCATAATTACGCGGCCGTCGTACTCAACGGTATTGAAAATGTCTTCGGTTTCGGTGGAGAGAACGGTATTGATTGCTGCAAAGAATGCAACGCCCTTAACGGGGTCTTCGAGTTGCTCTGCGCTGGGGCCGTATGCATCGTAGTAGCTGCAAGCTTGGAGCCATTGGTTGGTGTTGCCGGGTTCAAAGCCAACCTTTTCGGCGGCTCTTTCCAAAAGACCCTTGAGTTCTTCGGTTACAGGGCTGTAGCCGTAAAGCTTACCGTTGATGGAGTAGTTACAGTAATCTACAAGGACAGTGTAAACGTCACCTTGTGCATCGGTGAGGTTGCCATTGTAGCCGAGGTCGTTCAGGGAAATGTCAGCGCTCAACTGTGTGCTGCCCATCAGGTTTGCAAGGAGGATGGGGCCGTTTTCGGTGCCTACGTGGTAGTAACCGTCAGCGGGATTGAAAACAACGGTTACGTATTGTTGATAACCCAAACCGTTTGCGTTGGGCTTGGTTGCTGCTTGACGGGGAATATAGGTGTTGTCTGTCATATCATCCACAGTTACGATGTGGAGATTTTTCAAACATACGCGGTCTTCACCCTCGTCGGTGTCACCGTCTTTTACGTAGATGAAGGTTACCTTGTGGGTGCCGTCTTCAACTGCAACGTAGGGGTAGCAGGTCTTCCATTCGGTACTGCCGGAACCCGAAATTTGCAGGATGTCTTTGCCGTCAACGAGGATGAAGAGAATATCTGCACTATATTCGGTATCTGCAAGATAATCAACTGCCAAAACCTCTCCGGCTTTGAGTTGCACGGTTGCGTTCAAGGTTGCAAAGGAGTTATCCTTGTAGGAGTTAGAGGGATATACATAGGTTTCGCCGTTCTTTGTTCCTGTGAGAAAAGGCCAAGAATATTCTGCATCTGCGGATTCGGTTTCAGGTGCATACGTTGCGCTAAAACCGTTGCCGTTGAGGGCTGCGCCAATCTCTTCGGAGGAGGGCATTTCGATGTTGGGGATTTCAATGGGGGTGAGTTCGTCAATAGAGTTGAGGAGCTGTTGCTCGTAGTTAACAGCGGAGAAGTGATCAAAAACAGCTACAAAAGGCTTTTCGCTGGTAAGACCGCCAACTTCAATGAGGCAAATGGTGCCGTAACGGTCAACCATAATCGATGTGGGGTAACCTGTAACGTTGAATGCGGAGCCAAGCGCGGTGTAGTCTTTTGCTACGTCAAAAGTCAAGCCCATGTTTTGCTTGAAATTTTTTACGTCCTCGAGGGTGTCGGTGGGGTAGTTGTTGAGTGCGATAACAGCAATGTCATCACTGTATTTTTCATAAGCCGATTGCATGTAGGGGAACTCGTTTACGCAAGGACCGCAAGTGGAGTACCAGAAGTTGATGAGTACAGCCTTCTTCTCTTTGAGAACTTCAGAGAGTTGGAATTCTTTTCCTTCGGTGGTTGTGAACTTGAAATCGCGCATAATGTCACCAAGTTTGTATCTAACACCGGTCAGGTCGGTATCCTGGATTACCTCGGTTCTCAAAACGATGTTTGCGGAGGTGCCCACAAAGGCGTATTCCTCTTCTGCAATGTAACCCTTGAGTGCAGAAATGGAAACCTTTACTTTGTAGTTGTTCGAAACGGGGAGTGTTACAGAACCGATACCGTTTGCATCGGTTTGACCGTAAGTAACAAGATCATCGCCCTCATAAACCAAGAAGGTTACATTGGGAACTGCAAGTCCACCGATGCGCTTGATGCTAACGGTATATTCGGTTTTGCCGCTCGGGGTGGGAGTGGTATTGTCTTTTCCTGTGGAGTCAGTCGAGGTTGTGGTTTCTTGTTCAACGGGATCTTTCTGATTACAACCGATCATTGCCGTGCTAAGCGAGAGCAACAACATGATCAGAGCCAGGGCCGTTGCAAGAATGCGAGTGTGTTTCTTCATAAGAATCTCCTTGTTTTTGTTTATTTTTGAACGTAGGCCAAAAATGGCAATAAACATCCATCATATATGATATCATATAATTTGCAGAATGTCAATAGTTATATTGCATTTTTATACGCATAAATATAAACTTTTTATTAATTTATAAAAAAATATGCAAAAAGCCCTTGCGTTTTTATTCAAAATAAGGTATAATAACTATATCTGCGCAAAAAACAATTTGATTCATTCAACGTGATAAGAAAAAACGAAAGGTAAGAAGAAAAGATGACGAAACGAAACAAATGGACGAAGAGAATAAGTGCTTCGGTGGCAATGCTGTTGGCACTTGTTATGGTGGTTTCTGCGGCGAGCTTCCTGATCAAGGATACTACGGAGCAAATCACCGATTCTATCATTAAACTGACTGGCTTGGATATCAACAAGAGCCTCAGTCAGTTTATTGATGGCTCGGTAATGTATAAGCTCCCCGACACGGTAAAGGATACCGACGACATCTCGGTAATCATTCGTGTTAAGCAGGCTTCCTTGCTGGATGCTTACGAGGCAGGGAACAAGGAACTTTCCTTTACGGAATACGCTTATTCCGCCGAGGCAGGTCTTGTTACCGATAAAATCCTTGCCGAAAAGAGCAAACTCCTTTCCGCCCTCGATGATCAAAACATCAACTACACCACGGGCGCCGACTACAAGGCGATCTTTGGTGGATTTGAAGTGGTGATCAAGGCAGGAGAGTTTGAGGCTCTTTGCAAAACGCTTGGCGACCGCGCCAACGTAATTGTTGGCGACGAATACAATACCTGCGAAACGCAGCTTGTAGAAAACAAGGTCAACGTTTACGAAACGGGTATCTTCAACAGTTCCTCTTTCAAGTATGACGGAACAGGAATGGTTGTAGCGGTTCTTGACACCGGTCTTGATTATAACCACACCGCATTCTCGGTTGACAACTTCACCGCTGACAGAAACAAGCTCGGCATGACATTTGCCGATGTAGAAGGTTTTATTGCAAACACAGAGGCAAACAAGCTTCATAGCGGTTTGACTGCATCCGACGTTTACCTCAACGAAAAGGTTCCGTTTGCATTTGACTATGCAGACTACGACCCTGACGTATATCCCATGACTCCTCAAGCGAGTGAGCACGGTACACACGTTGCAGGTGTTATTGCGGGTAAGGATGACGTGATCACCGGTGTTGCTCCCAATGCACAGCTCGCAATCATGAAGATCTTCTCGGACGTTGTATCGACTGCTCGTACAGCTTGGATTTTGAGCGCACTTGAGGACTGCGTAGTTCTCGGTGTTGACGTTATCAACATGTCCATCGGTACCAGCTGTGGATTTAGCCGCGAAACCGATAAAGAAGCTGTAAACGGCGTTTACGACCGCATCCGTGCAACCGGTATCAGTATGGTTGTTGCGGCATCTAACAGCTTCAACTCCACCTATGGCTCCGAAAAGAACGGTAACTTGGGTCTTACTTCCAACCCCGATAGCGCAACGGTTGGTTCTCCCTCCACTTACGAAGGTGCAATGTCTGTTGCATCCATTAGCGGTAAGAAGACCCCCTACCTCATGTACAACGGTAAGATCGTATACTTCATCGAAGCTTCCAACCGTGTAAACAAAGAGAAGAGCTTCTACGATGACATTCTTCCCACCGGCACAAACGAGATGGAGATCGAATACGTTACCATTCCCGGTGCAGGACGTTCTGCAGACTATAGCGGACTCGACGTTACGGGTAAAATCGCGCTCGTTCGCCGTGGTTCCACAACCTTTGAAGAAAAGGCAGCCGTTGCACAGTCTAAGGGTGCTGCGGGTATCATTATTTACAACAACGTATCCGGCGATATTAAGATGAACGTTGGTGATGCAACACTCGGTGTTTGTTCCATCGCACAAGACGACGGTGAAATGCTTGCGGCATCCGCAACCGGAACCCTCAAGCTCAGCAGATCGCAAACCTCCGGTCCCTTCATGTCCGACTTCTCTTCTTGGGGCCCCACTCCCGACCTTGGCATTAAACCCGAAATCACCGCGCACGGAGGCATGATTTATTCTGCTATCCCCGGTCAAAGCTACGACCATCAATCGGGTACTTCCATGGCATCCCCCAACATTGCGGGCGTTACAGCTCTCATCCGCCAATACGTAGTTGAGAACTTCCCCGAGATTGCAAACGATGCTGTTAAGGTAACTGCATTTGTTAACCAATTGATGATGTCCACCGCGGATATCGTTTACAACACAAACGGCTTGCCCTACGCCGTTAGAAAACAGGGCGCAGGTCTTGCGAACCTTGATAACATTGCCAATACAAAGGCATACATCCTCACCTACAAGAACGGTAAGGAAATGGATAAGACCAAGTTTGAGCTTGGCGATGACCCCACCAAGTCCGGTGTTTACACCTTGACCTTTGCCGTTAAGAACTTTGGCACAACATCGCTTTCTTATGACGTATCTGCAGTTGTTATGACCGAAGGCGTCAGCGACACCAAAACCAAGCAGGGTGAAACGACCGTAGACGAGCAAGGTTATTTGCTCAGTGGTGCAAAGGTGGAGATCACATCTCTTTCCGGTGCAACGCAAAATGGAATGAACATCACCGTTGGTGCAGGTCAAACCGCCAACGTTACCGTTAAGATCACGCTTAGCGACGCAGACAAGAAGTATCTTAACGACTCCTTTGAAAACGGCATGTACGTAGAAGGCTTTATCGTCCTTGATGCTGCAGATGCAAGCGTTGTAGACCTCAGCGTCCCTTATCTTGCTTTCTATGGCGACTGGACCCAAGCCCCCATTTTCGACCTTGACTATTTTGCAACCAACAAGGATGAGCTCGATGACAGCATCGACCTCCTTGATAAGACTCTTCCCGATGCTTATGCTTCTCGCCCCATCGGTAGCGTTGAGAGCGACTACGTAAGCTATCTCGGTTCTTTCTATTTCATTCAGGATCCCAGCACAACTCCCATTGCGGCTGACCGCAAGTACATTTCTCTTTCTAACCAAGAAGGCTCTATTCACGAGCTTAGCAACGTTTGGGCGGGCTTGCTTCGTAACTGTGCAAAGGTTGTTGTTACCATTACCGATGATACAACCGGTGAGGTGATCTTTGAAAAAGAACAAAGTGACGTTCGTAAGTCTTACGGCGACGGCGGTTCTATCTATCCCGCTGATATCAAAATCAACTTTGATGCTTACGACAACGGTCTTAAGAACAACACGACCTACACGGTAAAAATTCAAGCATATCTCGATTATGGTGATGGCGGTATTTTGACAAACGTTAACAACGTTTTTGAATTCCCCCTGACTGCTGACTTTGAGGCTCCTGCTGTTACCGGTTGTGAGTTCTACACCGAATACGACCGTACCGCAGACCGCACACGCTTGTTCGCAAAAATTGCGGTTTACGATAACCACTATTCCATGGCTCTCCAGGTAGGATTTGTTAAGAATACTGCAGACGGCTTTATGCTCCAAACCTTCGATCAGTATCTGACACCCATCTACTCCGAAGAGAACTCCACTACTTACGTTATTTATGAGTTGACCGACTACGTAGACGATATCAAGAGAGGTGCAATCAACACAAACTGCTTTACAGTTGCAACCTACGACTACGCGCTCAACTCTGCAACCTACGAAATCTCTCTTCCCGATGAGTTCACTTCCTTCTATTTTGAAGAAGAGTCTCTCACCCTGAGCCCCAACCAAGTTTACACGCTCAAGCCCATGGCTTACCCCGGAACTGAGTGGACCGAGCTTCTCAACTACGTTTCCACCAACACCAAGGTTGCTCACATTGTTAATAATAAGGTAGTAACCGATGCACCCGGTCAAACCGTTATCATCGCAAAGGATCCCAAAACCAACAAGCAGGTTCTTTTGAATTTGACGGTTCTTGGAGAGGGTGATGAAGGATACGTAAGATACGATAAGCCTGTAACCGATAACTTTACTTTGACGGGTTATCTTACCAACAAGGCGTTCTATTTCCTCAACAGCAGTGAAAGAGAACTTGGTAAAACAGGCGACGAAATGAAATTTTCCGGTGGCTATTCCTTATCAATGTATCCCTCCGAATCCGTAACACTGCGATATAGCTTGAATGCATACTACCCCAACATTACCAAGGTTGTTGCCGAATCGGGTAACGAAAACCTTGTAAAGGTTGAACAGGTTGGCGGTGAGTGGGTAATCACGGCTAAAGCAGAGGGTTATGCATCTGTTACCGTTAACGTTGTAATGGACGGTAAGAGCACTTACTATTCACACACTATCAATATTGAGGTTAAGGATCCTTACATTACAACCGGTCCTTCCTTAACACACTACTTCGGTAACGGCGGCAGAGTGGAAATTCCCAAGTCTCTCTCGCTTACCGATATTGGTCAATTTGCATTCTCTAACTTCGATTACGTAGCAAAGGGCCCCGGCGATGAAATTTCTGAGGATGATCCCACCACAACCAAGCAATGGTTCATTGGTGAGGATACCATCGAAGAGGTTGTTATTCCCGAGGGCGTTAAGACGATTGGCTCTTACGCATTTGCAAACCTGACGGCTCTCACTAAGGTCGTTCTGCCTTCCACTT
>JAFYRH010000264.1 GCA_017559555.1 Clostridia bacterium | reverse complement strand
TTCTTTGCAAATAGATTTATTTTCAAGGAAACAGAGAAGAAGGCTTAACGCTTTAGCAAAATAAAATTTAAGGATGAAAATTTGAGAAAAAGTGGTTTTATTAGCTTAAGAGTAATAGCTCTTTTGTTTGTAGCTTTGCTGGTATTGGCTTCGTGCAGACCGCATTCTACGTCAATGGGTGGCGATAACATAAGACCCGAGGACAATATTCCAACCCGTTTGACACAGGAAGAAGATAAAATAGCTACCTTTGAAAACGGCTACCCCGAAGGGTTTTGGGCGCGCAATGACAGAGGCAACGGCCACCCCTTTAACTGCTCCTTTGCGCGAAGCAATGCGCTTGTGGCGAACGGGCTGTTGACCCTTTCCCTGACCGAGAGCGAGGGCAAATTTGTGGGGGCCGAGTACCGCACGGTCAATAAGTTTTCTTACGGATACTACTCGGTATCTATGAAGGCTGCCAAATGCCCTGGCGTGATTTCTTCATTTTTTACATATACGGGGTGGCCTTGGGACGAAATTGACATTGAATTTCTTGGCGATGACACCACGCGCGTGCAGTTCAATTACTACACAAATGGCTCGGGCGGACACGAGTACGTTTATAACCTTGTGTTTGATGCCTCAGAGGACTTTCACGAATACGGCTTTGATTGGCAACCCAACTCGATTACGTGGTACGTGGACGGAACACCCGTTTACCGTGCAACCACCGATATTCCCTCGAATGCAGGTCACATTATGATGAATTTGTGGAACGTTGCCGACACAAATGCAGATTGGGCGGGAAAATTTGACGCAGAAAAGCTTCCCGTCACCGCCCAATACCAATGGATAGGATATAAAAGCGCCGAATGATGCGCGATTATATACAACAACCACTTTTATTACATAGGAGGAAACTATGAACAAGAAAATTCTCGTAGCAATCGCATTGACATTGGCTTTGGTCATGTCTCTTAGCAGCTGCTCCTTTTTGAGCAATCTTTGGGAATCCTACGTAAGCCCCATCTTCAAGGGTCCCACGGTTGAATTGACTGACGCACCTCTCCATGCAGAAAAACTCGTAGACTTTACACAAGAAGTTGACCCCAGCATCCTTTTTGAATCCGACGGTTGGTCCAACGGCGACGTTTTCAACGTTGTTTGGAAGAGCCATAACGTCGTTTATGAAAACGGCATTATGCGCCTTGGCATCACCGAAGAAAAAGCATCTGCTTGGCTCAATGACAAAGATGTTGAGTTCAACTACACCGCAGGTGAAGCACGCACCCAAAACTACTATCACTACGGTGATTATGAAGTTAGCATGAAGCCCTCCGCTAACGCAGGTACCGCAAGCACCTTCTTTATTTGCACGGGTCCCTACGACCTCAAGGATGGCAACCCCAACCCCCACGATGAAATCGATATCGAGTTCCTCGGCAAAGACACCACCAAGGTTCAATTCAACTTCTTTGTTGACGGTAAGGGTGGCAACGAGTATATGTATGACCTCGGCTTTGACGCTTCCAAAGAATTCCACAGATACGGCTTCCGTTGGGCAGAAGACTCCATCACTTGGTTTGTTGACGGCGTTCCGGTTTACAAGGTAACCACCAACAAGAATGCAACTACCGGCACCAACCTCAGAGTTGTTGAAAAGCTCCCCTCCACCGCAGGCAGAATCCTCTCCAACTATTGGTGTGGCAATGAGAGAGCTTGGGGTTGGATGGGCGAATACAAGGGCGCTGTTAACGATAACGGCACCGAATATCAATGGATCGCTACCAGCGCAGAAGGCGCTCCCCTCAATCCTCCCGTAGTTGTTCCTCCCGTTGAAGGCGACGAAACCGAAATCAACTGGGCAGAGATCGCTCCCATCGTTCCCGCATTTCCCAATGCAGCTCCTTACGTAGTAGCTGTTGACGGCAACAAAGCAAACGTAACCTACACCGACGTATCCGGTAGCGCATACATGCCTATCGAGCTCGACGTTACCGACGCAGTTGCAGGCAAGAACTATGTTTACCTTAAAGTTACCAACAACGGTACCGAAACCGTTAACGTTCGCGTAAACATGTTCGACCCCACCCTCACAGGCAACAACAAGGCTTCTAACATCTCTGCAACCATGAACGGCGTAGCTGTTAGAACAGACCTTGAATGGGGCGGCTCCTTCTTTGATATCGCCGCAGGCGAAACCGCAGAGCTCGTTATCAACTTTGGTGTTGGCGGCGTTAATCTCCAACTGATGATCGACTCCTCCAGAAACGACGGTATTCTCCGTTCCGGTGACGTTACCGTTGAAGACATTAAGTTCGCAACCGTTGGCGAAGTTGAAGTTCCTCACAAGTGTGAAGACCTCGACGAGGACGGCAAGTGCGACGGTTGTGGCAATGACATGCCCGCTCCCCTGCCTCCCGCTCCCGCAGATCCCGAATCCGGTGACCTCACCGCAATGATCTGTGGCGTTGAAGTTCAACTCGGCGGTAATACCTCCGACGGTTATGGCGTAAACGCTAACGACGAAAACGGTTCTGTAACCGTTGCTTACACTAACATTTCCACCAACACCTATAAGAACGTTTGGGCTGATATCAGCGAAATTGCCAATGGCAAGAACGAAATTTCCCTTAAGATTAAGAACAACGGCACCGAGACCGCATACATCACTGTTAAGATTGAAACCGCTACCGCTGCCGCTTTGATGGAAGGCAAAATGGAAATCCCCGCAGGCGAGGAACAAACATTTACCCAAACATTCGATGGCGTAGCAGGTAAACTCTACTTCTTTATCGACTCCGGTTGGAGCATGGACAACACCACTCACGCAGGTGAAGTGATCATCTCCGATATCGCATTTGCAGGTGAAGCCGCTCCCGAAGAAACCACTCCCGAAACCCCCGAAGAGACAACTCCCGAAACCCCCGAAGAGACAACTCCCGAAACCCCCGAAGAGACAACTCCCGAAGAAACCCCTGAGGTTACTCCCGATGCAGGTCTGCAATTCAACTTCTGGACCTCTTCCTCTGATTACACCGCAAACGGCAACAACATTCAATACAACGGCGCCGGCAACTCCTATTCTTGCGCGGGTACTGATATCGCTGCTCTTGCGGCAGGCAACAACACCTTTGTTGTTACCATCACCAACAACGGCACGGCTGCTTCTCGCGTTCGTGTAGACATTCAAGCAACCAATCAAGTTGGCAACCACACCGTTTGTAACGTAAGTGCAGTTGGCGGAGACGTTTGGACCGACTTTGAATGGGGCGGATCCACCGTTACCGTTCCCGCAGGTCAAAGCGTAACTCTCACCATCACCTATGACGAAAACACCGAGCGTGGTGCAGTTACCAACCTCGTAGTATTCGTTGACTCCGGCAGAGGTGAAGATGCACAATTCAACTCTAACGTTACCCTTTCCGGCATGGCTTTCTCTAAGGTAGGCGCAACCGAACCCTCCGATCCCGTAGATCCCGTTGATCCCGTAGTTCCCGTTCTCCCCGAGCTCCCCACCGACGGTGAATACGTTAAATTTGTAGGCAACGATACTTATACCATTGTTGCAGATGCTGAATACGTAAACAAGGTTCAAATCACCTACTCCGCTATCAGCACCAACACCTGGCACAACGTTAACGCCTATATTGCCGACAAGGCAGCAGGCAAGAACAACCTCAACGTTACCCTGCGTAACAACGGTACCGCTCCCGTTTTGGTAAGCGTTAAGCTCGAGGCTGCAGGCGCAGTTGAGCTCGCTATTCAAAAGATTGAGCTCGCAGCAGGCGAAATGGAGACCGTAAGCCTTGATTTTGCAGGCGTGGCAGAAATGCTCTTCTTCTTTATCGACTCCGACTGGAGCGAGACCACAACCACTCATGCAGGCGATATTTCCATTGCAGGTATTAAGTTCTCCGGCGAGGCTGCTCCCGCAGCTCCCGCACTCCCCACCGATGGCGAGTATGTAAAATTTGAAGGCAACCTTGACGTTTACAACGTAATCACCGAATCCGAATACGCCAACATCATTCAAGTTACCTACGAAAAAGTTTCTACCAACACCTACCAAAACATCAACACCTGGATCGCTGACAAATCTGCAGGCAAGACCAACGGTTCTGTTACTATTCGCAACAACGGTAGCGAATCTGTTCGCATCACCGTTAAGTTTGAAACAGCAGGCGCCGGCGTTGGTGAGCAAACCGTTGAGATCGCCGCAGGCGAAATGCAAACCGTTTCTATCGATCTCTCGGCAGATGCAGAATTCCTTTACCTCTTTATCGGTTCCGGTTGGAGCGAAACCACCACTGCAAGCGCAGGTGACATCACTATTGCCGGCATCTACTTCCAATAATCCCCCCCTTGTTCGCTTATAACAGCAAAATAAAAAAACAATCGGCGGCTGCTCTCGGGCAGCCGCTTGATAAATCAAATCATCACACCGTGCGATTATTATTCAGGAGATTGATATGAAAAATAAACGAAACAGAATTGCCCCCTTGGCGATTGGCATGGCGGTGCTCCTTGTTTTTTCTGTCGTGTTCAATGCTTTGTCCTTGACAAAGTTCGACAACATTTTTGAAAAATTCTTTGGTGCAACTCCCTCCAGTCTCAAGGGTGATACCCTCGGCGCAGACGTAAATTACTATAAGAGTGATTTTGGCAGCGCCTCAGAACTTTATGCTTATGAAGAAAAGAAAGTCGCAGAAATCGTTCAAGAAGGCATTACGCTCCTCGAAAACGACGGTTTGCTTCCTCTTCCCCAAGGCACAAAGCTCAGCGTTTTCAGCCACTCCTCTGTTGACCTCGTCAGCGGTGGTTCCGGCTCCGGCTCGGGATCTTTTGAATTGACAAAAGACCTCAAATCTGGTTTGGAAAATGCAGGACTTGTTGTAAACGAATCCCTTTGGAATTTCTACAAAAGCGGCGCGGGTTCCTCTTATAAAAGAGGCATTGGCGTTGTCAACTACGGCGCCGACCTTGACTGGTCTATTAACGAATGCCCCCTTGATGTTATCACAAAGAATGCCTCTCTTGTGAACACGTTTGAAGGAACGGTTGCTATGTTCGTTCTCTCCCGCACCGGCGGTGAGGGTGGCGACGAAGCACGTGACATGGCGGCCTTTGGCGGCGTGGCAGGTCAACATTATCTCGAACCCGATGCAACCGAGCTTGAAATCATTTCCTACCTCAACAAAAACTTTGATAACGTTATTCTTCTTGTCAACTGCAACAACGCCATTGAGCTTGGTTGGGTTGCCGACTACGAGAACATCAATGCCGTTATCAACTTCCCCGGCGCGGGCAGAACCGGCACCTTCGGTCTTGGCTACATGATGACCGGTGTGGATGCCGACGGCAATGAGATTTCGGCCTCCGGCCACCTCGTTGACACCTGGGTATATGACAATTTCTCTTCCCCTGCTATGCAAAACATGGGTGACTTTAAGTTCACCGGCACAAAGAACGATTACTACTATGTAAACTATAGCGAGGGCATTTACGTTGGTTACAGATACTACGAGACCCGTTATGAGGACGTTGTTCTCGGTACCCCCAACGTAGGCACCTACGACTACGCAAGCACCGTTATCTATCCCTTTGGCTACGGTCTTTCCTACACTTCGTTTGAGTGGACGGATTTCACTATGTCCTCCCCCGATGCGAGCGGCAACATCACCGTTACGGTGAAGGTAAAGAACGTAGGACAAAGAAACGGCATGGACGTTGTGCAAATTTACGCGCAAGCGCCCTACACCCTTGGTGGTGTGGAGAAGTCCTCGGTTCTTCTCGTTGGATTTGCAAAGACCGCAAACCTCGCCCCCGGCGCCTCCGAAACGGTTAGCGTTCTTGTCAACCTCAAGGATTTGACAAGCTATGACGTAAGCTCCAACGGTGGCAAGGGCGGCTACGTTCTTGATGCAGGCGACTACTACATCACTGCCGCAAGCAACGCGCACGAGGCAATCAACCTCATCCTTTTGGAAAAAGGCGTTGACGCTTCGCTTTTGGTCAACAGCAAGCAAGATGCTTCCAACTCCCCTGCAGGTGAGGGAATGGTTGGCCGTTACACCCAAGCAACCGCCGACTACACCACCTACTCGGTAGCGGCAGAGGGCCTGCAAACCATCGAAAACCAATTCTCCAACACCACTCTTGGGGATGCTGTTCATCTTTCCAGAAGCGATTGGAGCGTTATGGAAAACGACGGCTTGCGCTATGGCGATGCCTCTGACGTAGCAAGCCGTGCAGAGGTTGGCGGCAAGCAATTCCAAAAGGCTGTTTCCGCTTTTATTAAAGATATTCTCGAATCCGAAAATCCCTTGAACCCCTACCTTGGCAAGGAAGTAAAAGAAATCGTCTTTGGCAAGAATGGAGACATCGACCTGATTGATTTGCGCGGACTCCCCTATGACGATCCGCTTTGGGATGAGCTGCTCGACCAAATCACACTCGCAGAGCTCTCCAAGCTGATTGACGAGTGCGGTTATTGCTCCCCCGAGATGAAATCCATCAACAAACCCAAGGTCACCGACCTTGACGGCCCTGCAGGTCTCAATGACATCATTGCACACGGCTCTATGCCCATTGGCGAGGGTCTGCAAGCAATGACATGGCCTACCCAATATATGCTGGCTTGCGCTTGGAACGTTCATCTCGCCGAGGATATGGGTCGCGGCATTGCCGAGGACGGTCTTTACTCCGGCACCTGCGGCTGGTACGGCCCCGGCATGAACATTCACCGCACACCCTTTGCAGGCAGAAACTTTGAATACTACTCTGAAGACGCCTTCCTCTCCGGCGTTCTCGGCAGGGCTGAGGTCTACGGTGCGGCGCAAAAGGGTATGTACGCCTTTATCAAGCACTTTGCTCTTAACGACCAAGAAACTCACCGCGATGAGCGCGGCATTGCAACCTTTGCAGATGAGCAAACCATTCGCGAAATCTACCTCAAGCCCTTTGAAATGACCATTGTCGGCAATACGGTAGAAATCAACTACAACGAGCCTATTAAGAACGAAGACGGCAAAATCACCGGCTACACTTGGAAGACCACTACCATACCTGCCGCAACCGCCGTTATGACCTCTTTTAACCGCATAGGAGCCACTTGGGCAGGCGGTCACTACAATCTCATCACCGAGGTTCTTCGCGGCGAATGGGGCTTTGTAGGCTTTGTTTTGACCGACTATGAGGTAGGCGCCGGCAAGGGCTCTTATATGGGAACCCTTCAAACCCTTGGCGGTGGCGGTGATGCCAAACTCAAAACCGTTGGTATGGATGCTCTGTTTGGATTTGATATTTCCAAGCACCCCGAATATCAAGAACTCGGTCGCGAAGCGGCTCACCACAT
>JAFYRH010000263.1 GCA_017559555.1 Clostridia bacterium | reverse complement strand
GTCACACCTTGGTTTTTTATAGGGCAAATTTACCATAAGGCTTCCCCTCGAGGGGAAGCTCCCACGGAACGTGGGTGATGAGGTGTAGGACGCAACGCGTCCGTTTCGTTTCCTCGTGTACTGACGCCATCTGCGATGGCTACACCTCATCCGTCTCGCTTCGCTCGCCACCTTCCCCTCAAGGGGAAGGCTTATATTTAGTCTCCTCCTATCTAAAAGCATTAAGGAAGGGTGGCAACGAAATTTGTTGCCACCCTTTGGTGCTCCGCTTTTTGCGGATAAAAGCTCTATTTTTTCGATTTTTTGGAGACTTTTTCAAGCAAATTTGCAAAACCGATCGCGCTCTCTTTTTTGAAAAAATCGAGTTTTTTGATCGTTTTGCAAAGGCAAAAAAGCACCAAAGCATTGTTAAAAATTATCGAACCCCTTCCCACTCGTCCATGAATTCTGCCACAAAAGCCTGCATATAGGCATCCCGCTCTTGCGCCAAACGCGCGGCGGTTTGGGTGTTCATCAGGGCACTCAATTGGAACAGCTTCTCATAAAAATGGTTGATGGTTGTCGATTCGCTCTTAACGTATTCCTCTTTTGTCATGTTGAGGTTCGGCTTTATATCGGGGGAATGCATCTCTCTGTTGTGATGACCGCCGTAAGCAAACGCACGTGCAATTCCGATTGCGCCTATCGCGTCGAGACGGTCGGCATCCTGCACGCACTGCCCCTCCTTGGTTGTGGGAGCCGCATTGTTCGCTCCGAACGAAATTTCACGAATGATTTGACAGATATGCTCAATCGCATCGACTTCCACACCGTTTTCACGCAGGAAATTGCGAGCGTGTGTTTGATTTTGATAGGTTTCGGGTGATAATTTTCGATCGTCTACATCGTGCAAAAGCGCGGCAAGCTGCACGATTTTTACATCCGCACCCTCGTTTTTTGCAATACGTGTCGCCATTTTAAAGACTCGCAACGTGTGAAAATAATCGTGCCCACTGTATTCGTTCTCAAACTTTTTGCGAACGTAATCCTGTGCACGTTCAATCAATTCGACCGTCATCACGCATCCCCTTCTATCTTCTTTCCGTCAGAAAAAGCATTGCCGACTTTTTCACCAAAGCTCCAATATGCGTGCGTTGCACTCTCGTAAATAATGGGATCAAGCTTTTTGGCATTCACCTTTCCGTTCTCATCCAAGATGCTTTCGTCGGCAGAAACATTGACGATTTTGCCAATGCAAATGCCATCCTCGTTGAATTTGAAAAGCTCGCATTCCACCGTCATCGGGAGCTCCTCGATGATTGGCGCATTGACGTGCTCGCTTTTGACTGCGTGAAAGCCCGCTTTGGCAAATTTATCGGGAACGTCGTTTGCCGACACAATGCCAACGTAATCGCAAGACGCAACCGTGCTTGCCGTGGCAAAGCTGATTGTAAACGCTTTGTTCTTTTGAATATTCTCGGTGGTTTTATGGTCGTCTGCGAGGCAAACCATCACAAGCCCCGTATCATAAATTCCGCCCCAAGCCGCATTCATTGCATTGGGAACACCGTTTTCGTCATAGGTGCCCACAATCAACACCGGCATAGGATACAGCCATGTTTTTACTCCAAAATTTTTACGCATAAGACTTCCCCTTTTCTAAACACTTTGATGTCTTATTATAACACAAAAATTGCGTTTTTTCAAGCACATGTCCGCAATTCGTTAAATTTGTTTTGCGTTTCGCGCTCTGTTTCTTCTCTCTTTTTTACACGTTGGCAAACGAGAAAAGCGCGTTCCCCGTGTGGGGAACGCGCCTAACTGAATTGGTTGGTTAATTTTTTGTGGGGGTGATAAGAACGGTTGCAATAATTGCATTGTGGTCGGAAATGTATTTTCCGTCACGCTTTGCATCGCAAACCTTGTAGGTTTGAACAGCATTTGCCAAATCGGAAGAAACAAAGATGTAGTCGAAAATAACACCCGCAAAGCTATCGTTGTTATCGTTGTAGGTGGGCTTAATTTCGCCTACCTTGGTAACCTTAGAGGAATCAAGATAGCCGCCTGCAATCATTGCTTTGTAAGAAGCGGTTTCGGGTTGCGTATTGAAGTCACCTGTTACAACAGTGGGCAAATTGCCGTAAGTGTTGTAAAGCTTTTGAATTTGTGCCATCAAAATTTCAACTTGACCTTTTCTGATCTTCTCTGCTACGGTTCCGTCATTGCTGCCGTTGTTATCCAGGTGGGTGTTGACGTAAATAAATCTTGCGCCGTCACTCTTGCGTTCCAAAACAACGTAGGTCATAACACGTTGGTAATTTGCCTTGTAGGTAGTACCGTTTTCGGTATAAGAGTAATAAGAACTCTTATCGGGAGTAGAAGAGAGCCACTTGGTACCGCTATCAATTAAGTTGAACATATCTGTGCGGTAGAAAATTGCACTGTACTCACCTGAAAGACCGCCACGGCTTTGTCCAACTGAGGTGTAAATACTGCCGAGCTTGCTCTTCAAAGTGCTCATCCAAAGAACGTCTGCCTCTTGTACACCAAATACGTCGGGGTTGTTATCGAGAATGGTGTTGGCAACGAGGGTACCGTTGGAGCTGCTTTGACCCGTCTTAACGTTGAAGCTCATTACAGAGAGAACTTGGTTTGTATTCACCTTCCACTTTGCGTAAACGATCAAATCCTTGCTGTAGGTGGTCGCTGTAAAAGGAATCTTATATGCACGGTCGAGATACCAACCGTCAAACGTATAACCTGCACAAGTGGGATTGGGGAGAACGATATTTTCACCAACGTTGCCTTGAACGGTAGTGATCTTGTTGTTGGTTTCTCCGTTTACAAGAGTGATGGTGACCTCACCGCTCGGAGCAGTCGGTACTTCCCAAACGATTTGGTAGATAGACGCCTTGGTCTCGCTACCGGTTCTTTGATAGAACAGCGTCAAGATCTTGCCGTTGGAAAGCTCAACAGAGGATGTGTAACCCCAGTCGGAGGAGTTGGACGCAGGAACGAGACCGGAGGAAAGAATGATTTCTTGTGTCCAGGTCAAGCCGCCGTCGTAGCTGAGGCGTGCGCGAATACCAAGGGTGGTATCCTTATTTCTTTCGGTGTAGGATACGGTCGCCCCAGTGACGGGATCAATGTAAATGCCACGGTAGCCGTAGGTCATGATGATAACGCCACTGCTATGCTGAATCATGTGTGCGGGGGTTTCTTGAACGAATGCAATCAGATGCCAATTGCTGAATTTTGTTGCACCGGGTTGCAATTCACATTGATACAGACCCTTATCGGAACGCATAACAACGATCAAAACACCGTTATCGTTATAAATGCCGTAAGGCTCTTGGAAGTCCCAAGAATATTGTGTATCAGAGTCGGCAATTACAATTGCATCCGACCAAATAAAGCCGTTTTCATTCATTTCACCGGTTGTGGTTCTAACCGCAATACCGGTGCCCCAACGTTTGTTTGCCTTGTCGTATTTGAGGTAACCTACAGAGGTCAAACCACCTTGAGGATTGATAATAAGACCGTGGGGAGTAAACATACCCTCGGGCATACCGTAAATTTCGCTCCAAGTCTTACCGCCGTCTTCACTGATGATGTAATTGCCGCCCATCAGCTTGGTATCAAGTTCATCATCGATACCGGCAGCCCAAGATGCGTTACTGCTTTGATAATATACCTTGGATGCGCAGAACCAAGAAACGATAATTTTGCCATTCCAATAAACAACACCCGCGTCGCGATCATCGAGAACGGTATCAACAAGCAATTGAGGCTCGCTCCAGGTCTTACCGCCATCCTCGGAGTACCAGCAAACAAGCTTGCCGTCAATGCCCGTGTGGGCACTGCGCATACCGGAGGCAACAGCAATCAGGCGGTCGCCATCAAGCTTGGTTACAGTAGGCCAAGCGAAGTAGCCCAAAGTTTCACCGGCTTTTTTGCAAACAATGGTTTGCTCTGCGTTATCTACGATGTATTCGTATTGAGATGCTTGAATAGAGAAATTATAGAGGTAAAGTTCGCAGGTTTTATTGTTCCATCCAAAACAGAATGCGGGACAGTCAGTATCGTTTACATTGATAACAATGTGATAAGATTGACCTTTTTGAAGAACAACGTAGGGTGTTTCTGTGTAAACGGCAGAAACCTCTTTGCCACTTGCATCAACAACAGATGCAAAGTAAGCACCTGCCAAAAGTTGAAGTTCTACTTCGGTATAGGTGTTGCCGTTCGTATCAGAAATTTTGTCGACGTAAAGATCGAAGGAGATGGTACGATATTTTCCGTAAATGTTCCAAACAAGTGCGCTTTTTTCGAGAGCGGCAGCGCCGGATTTCTTTTGATAAAGGTAACCAAAATCAAAGCTTACGCCGGCGGGTGCATTTTCAACTTTGGTAAATTCTGCGTAAGTAGAATGGTAGCTAACAATATCGGATTTTCCATCCACGGTTGCAGAATTGCTAACGCCGCCTCTTTCCACAATGGTAAATTCCGCAACCTCAAACAAGCGAGGCTCCTTGCCGCTGGTAGATACTACGGAGTTTACTGCACCAAGCTTCGCTTTATAAACAACGGTATCACCAAGCTGAATGGTGCCCTCAACGTAGGAGGTAGCATAAGGTCCTGCAACGCTGAAATAGACACCGTCAGAGAGGTAAGATCTTGCAAAGCCGTTGGCGTTGATTTGATCATCAACGGTGAGTTTAACATAATAGTATTCGCTGCTGTATTTACCCTTTTCGTAAGACATACCAATTTCAATGGCTTCTTCAATAGAAAGGATCACGCTCTTGCCGCAAACACTGCAAACAAACTCACTGTTGGGGGTATGGGAACTGTTGCTTTGAGGGATCACTACCTCTTTTGTGTCACCGCACGCGCAAGCAACAGTGCCTTTACCGGGGGCTCCACAGGTAGCGGGAATCGTTACGGTAATATCAGTGCCATAGATGTGTGTGTGTACGGGAGCAATCTCGTAGTAAGCGATTTCATAAAGGCGAGTTTCCTTACCGCCGGTGGTCATAGCAGAGTTTACAGCACCGATCTTAGCCTTAAAAATAACGGTATCGCCAACCTTAATAGAGCCCTCTGCCGCGCCGGTAAGGTAACCGCCGGCAACAGTGATGTAAACCTTGTTATTTGCCGCTTCGGAAACGGTCATTCTTGCAAAGCCGTTAGCGTTTACTTGGTTATCAAGAGTGAGCTGTACCCAATAGTACTCTGTACTGTACTTGCCCTTTTCATAGGACATACCAATTTGGATAACTTCTTCGATGGTGAGAATAGAACTCTTGCCGCAAACAGTGCATGCGTAGGAGTTTTCGCTTTGTGTATGCAGACCGGTTGTGGGAATTGCAACCTCCTTGGTAGCACCGCATACGCAAGCAACAGTGCCCTTACCTTCTGTTCCGCAAGTGGGAGGCGTGATCTGGGTAACCGTAGTGCCATATACGTGTGTATGACCTACAACCTCGTAAGAAGCAACCTCATAAAGGCGAACCTCCTTGCCACCGGTGGTCAAAGCAGAATTTGCAGCACCGAGCTTCGCCTTGAAGATGACGATATCACCGAGTCTTACGCCGCCGTTGGTGTAATCGCCTGCAACGGTGATGTAAAGGCCTTCGGAAATAGTAGATCTAGCAAAGCCGTTGGAGTTTACTTGATGGTCAAGGGTGAGTTGTACCCAATAGTATTCGGTACTGTACTTGGTCTTGTCGTAAGACATACCGATTTCGAGTACCTCTTCAATGGAAAGAATAAAGCTTGTTCCGCAGGTAGCACACACACCGGAATCGGTATGTACACCTGTTGCGGGAATTTCTTCGTAAGTGTTATAATCGCAACGAGAACATGTTACGTATGCATTCCAACCAACAGCAACACAGGTAGGCGCTTTTGCTTGGTGCGTAGTTGTTTCGTGACCGAGGGCTGCAACAAGATCTGCGCTACATACGGTACAAGTTTGAG
>JAFYRH010000262.1 GCA_017559555.1 Clostridia bacterium | reverse complement strand
TCTTTCCTATTCCTTGCTCTCCTCTCACGAGGACGCAGAGGAATGTGTCAACGACACCTACCTTGGTGCGTGGAACACAATGCCCGATGCGCGCCCGATGTATTTAGGCCCTTTCCTTTCCAAAATCACCCGTCGGCTCTCTATTGACCGTTGGCGCCACGAGCACCGCGAAAAACGAGGCGGTGCGAACGGCATTGTGGAAGAGTTGACCGAATGCATTCCCGATGAGGACACCCCCGCAACCGAATATCAGCGCGGTCTTTTGCGTGGAGAGCTCAATGCATTCTTGCGCACGCTCACCGAGGAAAAACGTGCCATGTTTGTGCGCCGTTACTTTTACGCACAACCGGTGGGGATGATTGCCAAGGAATTGGGAATTGGAGAAGCCAAGGTAAAGGTCACCCTGCATCGCTTGCGCGAGCAACTCAAACTTAGATTGGAGGCGTGCGACTTGTTATGAATCAAAATCAAAGAAAAAAAGCCGCATTTCTCCTTGATGAAATCGGCTACGTCAGCGACGTGTATTTGGAAGAAGCTCTTACTTATCAAAAGAGAAAATTCTACACTCGCCCGTGGGTGGCGGCAGTCGCCTGCATTCTTGCCGTTGTGCTTGTTGGCGGCGGACTGCTGAACTCGCCTTTGTTTGACAACATACTCGGTGGATTCAACAAAGCAGAGGCTCCCGAAGCATCTGCCCCCGCAACACTTGACAGCTTTTTGAGTGAAAGCCGCGACACGTTGAACTGTACCGCAATCTCGGTAGATGAGGTCAATTATTTCGGTTCGACCTATCTCATTTTGCAGTACGAGGGCGACCAAACGCTTTACCAAAGTCGCAACTTGACCGCTCGTGAGGTTGATCGCATCAACAATCTGTTGGGCAAGGGCGACTCTGTAGGAACAGATTCCCCCAAGCTCTTGTGCCGCATTTGGTTGGTTTGCGAGGACGGCACCGTTCTCTCCCCCTACCTCAAAAACACCGACGGCAACAAGGGGCACGCAACACTCTTTGACTACGAGGCTGAAATTTTCCCCTCCTCCGACCTTATCTCCTGTATTTCGGATATTTTGAACCCATAAAAACCGAAAGGAAGGTATTTTTATGAAACGCAAAATTTATTCGATTATCACTATTTTATTCGCAACCGTTATGCTTTTGATGCTTGCATCCTGCAACGCAGGCAAGGATGCCCTCGGCGGAAACAACCAAGCTCCGCAAAACAACCCGAATTACGTTGCCGGCACATACCCCGAAATCGCTCCGAGCGATGACACAAAGGAAGAGCCCGAAACCGGTGATACCGCCAACAAGTTTGCAGAAAATCCCTTTGTCAACACAGAGAAGAATAACGTTTCCACCCTCTCTGCCGACGTTGATACCGCATCCTATACCTACTTCCGCAAGCTTGTCAACAGCGGATATTCTTGGGCAGAGTTGAGCAGATTCTCATCCAACTTCCGCACAGAGGAATTTCTCAACTACTTCAAATATACCGCAGAGCAACCTGCAGAAAACGAGCTTTTCTCTGTCAATTCCGCCATTTTGCCCTGTCCTTGGAATGAGAACAACGTTCTGTTTTCGATGACTCTGCAAGCGGCAAATGCTACCCCCACAGAGGGAAATAACCTCGTATTTTTGATTGACGTGTCGGGTTCTATGATGTCCTCCGACAAACTCCCCCTGCTCAAAACCGCTTTCTCTCACCTGACCGATCAGCTCGGTGAGAATGACATTATTTCGATTGTTACCTATTCCGGCAAGGAAGCCGTCGTGCTTGACGGTTGCTCGGGCAACAAGAAGGAAACCATTCTTGCCGCCATCAACTCTTTGGTTGCAAGCGGCTCTACAAACGGTGAGGCAGGACTGCAAAAAGCTTATCAAATTGCCGAGAAGCACCGCATCGAGGGCGGCAACAACCGCATCATTATGGCGTCCGACGGTGACTTGAATGTGGGCATTTCTTCCGAATCCGCGCTCAAGCAATATATCGAGCAAAAGCGTGATGCAGGAATCTTCCTTTCTGTTCTCGGCTTTGGAACAGGCAACTACCGTGACGAAAAAATGGAGACCCTTGCCGACAACGGCAACGGCGTTTACCTCTACGTCGACGGAGAAGCAGAAGCCGAAAAGATCTTTTCCACCGACCTTCTCGCAAACCTCTATACGGTTGCAAAGGACGTAAAAATGCAAATCACCTTTGATAAGAACTATGTATCTTCTTACCGTCTCATTGGATATGAAAACAGAATCCTCAACGAAGAAGACTTCACCGATGACACCAAGGATGCCGGCGAAGTGGGTGCCGGTCACCAAGTAACGGTTTGCTATGAGCTGACGTTGACCGAGGATGCAAAGCTGGACGGTGCAAATTGGCTTGAGCTTGCTGTCAACTACAAGCTCCCCGAGGATACCGCATCTGTTTTCCCCAATCTTTATAACATCGGTTATGCCGATTATGTTACCACCCCCGATGCCGATCGCGCCTTTATGATAGCTGTGATTGAAACCTGTATGCTGTTGCACAATAGCGACTATCTGCCCGAGGGCTTTGATCTTGATAACATCATTCATTCGCTGAACGCGGTTGATCTTTCGGATTATCCCGAGCGTGCAGAGTTCCGTGAGCTGCTTAAAAAGTTGAACAAATAAGCAACGGTGAGGTGTGATATGAAACAGAACAAAATTTTTGCCTTGCTTCTTGCTACCCTATTCGCGCTCTCCCTCTTTGGTTTTGTATCCTGCGAACAAAAACCCACTCCACCGGCACATTTTGTTGCAAAAGTGACTGAGGTTCACGAAAAACAGTTGTTTGTAACCGTTATCGACAAAGGCACCTCCGGTCTCGGGAATGGATCACCTGCTTACGTTTCCATCCCCTCGGGCAATTCCGAAACCTTTGTGGCAGGCGACTACGTGATTGTGGAATTTGACTCCATGGTACAGGAAATTTATCCCCCTATCGTTCCCAACGTGTTTTATATTACCAAATGCGACGCCAACGGCATCCCGTTGAAATAACGCTTTTTACCATATTCTTTCTGGAGGTTCTATTATGAAAAACAAACTGTTCCGTCTTGTTCTTGTGGTTCTTATTTTGTTGCCTGCGCTGTGTCTTGCTTCTTGCTCCAAGTCGAACGAAGCACTTGGCGGCAGCTTTGACGTTGACTCAAGCGTTCCCAAAAACGAAGCCCCCGAAATCGGCATGACCAATGACAAATTGACTTCCTCTTCTCCCGAGTCGGACATCATCGCAGAGCGCAAAATCATTAAGACGTACGACATCAATGCCGAAACCAAGGAGTTTGACACGACCGTTGCAAGCCTTGAGGCTCTTGTTGCACAATACGGCGGATACGTGGAAAGCAACTCTGTTACCAACCGCAATTACAACTCCAAAATGGCGCGTTATGCATCCTACAAATTCCGCATTCCTGCCGAAAATGCAGATGCGTTTATCAATTCTCTTGGCAACACGCTCAACGTTACACGCAACAATTCCTACGTTCAAGACGTCAGCGAGAGCTATTACTCGATTGAAGCAACTATGGAAGAATTGCAAATCGAGCGCGACTCCCTTCTCAACATGATGCAATCTCTTGACACCCAAGAGGACTACAATTTTTGGCTCACTCTGCAAACACGTCTTTCGGAGGTTCGTCAGCAAATCGCACGCTATCAAGCGCAGTTGAACAACTACGACAGCCGCATTGAATACTCCACGGTAAGTCTCTATGTTAACGAGGTTGTCACCTATACCCCCGACGAGGAAGAATCCTTTGGCACACGCATCGCCAATGCATTCTCCGCAGGGCTCACCGAGTTTGGCGAATTCGCAGTCGATTTTGTCGTTTGGTGCGCAGAAGCATTGCCCTTCCTTGTTCTGTTTGGCATTATTCTCTGTGTCGTTTGTGTCATTAGCCGTCGCGTACGCGCGAAGAGAAAGGCGAAGAAAAACATCCAATAAAGGAGAAACGGTATGAAAAAAGCGATTGTCATCCTTTTGGTTTTGGTTGCCTTCGTTTTGCTTTTCCCTTTTCGAAGTCAAGCCAAGGATGGCGGAAGCGTACGATACCAAGCCATCCTTTACACCGTATACGACGTGCACAGCTTGTACGGCGGTCCCGATACGGAAATGCACTATGTGGAAGGCATAATTGTTGAAATTCTTGGTCATCAAGTGTATAACAACACAAATCCGCATATTGAAAACTTTGGTGATAGCCCCGATTCTATCAATAAAGAAACCAAAATTGTAATTCATCAAGATGAGGTATCTAAAATCGCAATCAAAAGATATGACGTATCCGACGATGAAAAGCGCGAGGTTACAGTTACCGACAAAACAAGCATCCATCATATCGTTGATAATCTTACTTCGCTAAAACTTAGAATACGGGAACATCCCGGTCAATCCGGAGAACCGATTGGACGTGAATATGAGTTGTATTTTTACAACGCGGATGAAGAAATTATTACAACGGTTAGCACTTCTATAAATGGTCTAATTAACTACCACTCTGTTATAGACGGAGAATTTGACAAAGCCTATATTGACGGATTATTTGAGTAAAAGCCCCCAAAATTTATCGCCCCCGCGGTGCGCTGCGGGGGTGTCTTTGGTTTTGCGATAAGCGTTTGTTTTTGTAGGATGCCGGAGATTAACCCTCGTTTTTTCTAACGCATCCCATCAAATTATCACTCTGTATGTCATTCTGAGCGGAGGTTGGCGTGTCCGACCGCCGACCGAAGTCGAACTTCCGCGGGTTGAGCCTCGGCGAACAAGCGGAAGCGCGAGACCTTTTGGTCGATGCGGGATATGGCTACAAATCTCGGTGGCTTGCTATTTGGATGTTACATTTGTGAAAGTAAGCCACCGAAACTCCAAGCCATATCCCGCTTCGGCTACGCCTTGCGCTTCTGCTCCGTTATTCACTTCGCAGAAGTTCGACTCCGAGCTTCGCTCTCCGCTCAGAATGACATACAGTGGGTTTGGTTCTATCTTTTTTGAAAAAACACAAGAAAATCACAACCCCTCCGTCATTTTCTTGCGAAAATGCCACCTCCCCTTGCACAGGGGAGGCTTG
>JAFYRH010000261.1 GCA_017559555.1 Clostridia bacterium | reverse complement strand
TTTTTTCACCGCAAAGCGATTTCACTTGCCGTAAGGCAAATTTCATTGGCGTGTACTCGCGCCTAAGGGGTGTGGAGGAACTTTTTGGCAAAAAAGTTCCCCCACATAAAAATCGTCTCTTTATTCAAACAATCCCAAAATAGCTGCCTTGGGTTGAACGCCCATGGTCTTTTTTGTAACCTCGCCGTTTTTGAAAACGATGAGGGTAGGAATGCTCATAATGCCAAAGCGCATAGCGAGTTCTTCTTGCTCATCGACGTTGACCTTGCAAACCTTAATATCGGTTCTCTCGTCAGCGATTTGGTCAACAATAGGAGAGAGCATGCGGCAAGGACCGCACCAAGAAGCCCAAAAATCCACAAGCACAGGAAGATCGGACTTTATAACTTCGGCTTCAAAATTTTCGAGTGTAACATTAACAACTGCCATTTTATTTCTCCTTTTCTTTTTTATCAATTTTGTTTGTTGGTGTTTCTTGTTACGCAATGCAAAATGACCAGCTCACGCGGGTTTGCAATGCGAGGAATCAATGTATGACCTCCCACACCACGACTGATAACAAAACGCTTATCGATAACACCCGAGGTGTACTTGGGGAAAAATCCCTGACCGGGTGCATAAACACCGCGTCCAAAGAATCGCCATTGACCGCCGTGCGCATGCCCGGAAATGGTCAAGTCAATATTGGTGGAACGGATGTAGGGCTCATAATACTCCGGATGGTGACAGAGCAAAATGCGATATTCGGGTGCTTTTGCAAACGCCCCCAAAATCAACTTGTTGGGGCGGTTTTCGGTCTTGGTCAATCCCGAAGTCAAGCCGCAAATACGAATACCATCCACAACAACACTGCTGTTGTGCAACACTGTAACGCCGGTGGCTTCAATTTGTTTGCAAATTTCTTTGGTGATTTTAAGCTTGCCCTTTTTGTGCGCGCCTACCACTTCGTGATTGCCAAAAGAGTAATACGTAGGGGCAATGGCAGCACACTGACGCAAAAATGCATATTCCGAGTTCGATTCGTTGGCAAGTCTATTGTTCTCCATTATATCCCCCACAAGCAGAATCATATCAGGAGAGACTTTGCGCAAACGCTTTACCAACACCTCGTGCGCACGACCATGCAAATCGGTAACGATAGCAATATCGAGTGTTTTTTCAAAAGACAGTGCCGCAATGCTATACCGGGTAACAACCAACCGTCTGCTATGACGAATCACCATAGCAATAAGCATAACTACGGTGCAAGCAACAAACGCCCCCTTGCAGTCAAGGTGGATATCTGAAATCTCCGTTGCACGACCGTCGACAAAGGTTTGAGACCATTCATCCACAACCGCACAAAGGAACGCTCCGGTAAGTGAAGCAAAATATCGCCACCAAATCGGACCACTCCATGTGAGCAAGAAGAGCAAACAAAGTGTTGCAAGTGCACCAAACTCCAACGAATGAGCAAGGTTTCGAATTGGTGAATGCATAGTTTCTATCCAATCCAATTGCTCTTTTGTGAGTTGGTTTTCGGGTTTTGGCGGTTCCGGCTTTGTAGAATCCGGCTTTTGAGGTTTTGTTTCTTCAATGGGAGGTGTAACCTCTTCGGGTGTGGTTTCTTCCACTTCGGGAGTCGTTTCTTCTTCCGGAGTCGTTTCTTCTTCCGGAGTGGTTTCTTCTTCCGGAGTGGTTTCCTCATCGGGTACAGTGGTAACCCCTTCGGTTTCTTCCGGTGCTTGCGGTGTGGTTATACTCGCCTCGGGAGTGGTTTCTGCAGGTTTGGGCGGAAAAAGTTTTACAAGAACTGTTACAACCTTCTCACTTAACGCAGAAGATTTATCTGCATTTTGTGAAGAAAGCGAAAAAATTATCATTACATTGCAAACAATCAAAATGCCCAGCAGTATACGTAAAAAAAGCATACGCTTTTGTTTTTTTGTCATAATGGCGTTTTTTATCCTTTAAATCGTTTGTTTTCTGACATTATTATATTATTATATCACAGCTTTGCTAAAAAAACAAGCCTTTTTGTGTGTAAGTCAAGAAAAATCAACATTATCCGCACAGCAAAAGCAAAGATAGCCACAACAGAACATCAGAATCCCCCTCTGTTCGAGAAAGCAGCAGAATTAAACCAAGGAGCAAAAGCCGATCTTTGTCCCCCTCTCCATCGCCACCGAGCAAGCGGCGTAATCCGTCAAAATTTATAGAGGGGGGCATTGCCTTTTTTTCTGTGGGAGCATCCTGCATTTTTTCTTCCAATTCGTTTAGCGGTTCTTCAAAACGCAAATTTAAATTCGAAACAGAATCTTCATTGTAAAGGTCTGCTTGTTTCTCATCCTGCACCTCAGATCGCAAAAGGCGTTCGGCAACGGGAGATGCTTTTTCGCCTATGCCCTCTTTTGTGTAAGACTTTGGCACTTCCCGTTTAGGGACGGGAATCGGTTCGGTTGGCAGCTGTTGAAATGCCGAACCACCGTAATGCTCGGGTAAGCGAATGGAACGTTTGCCACTATCCCCATAGCGTGAATACATATCTCTCCCCCCCTTTACATCATTTTTTGCAGAACATCGCCCAAGCGCGAAAGCCCCAAAAGCATATCAATGGCACGACAACGTTCGGGGGAAAGAAATGGCTTGAGCGCTATCAAAAGATCGTTTCGACATCCACGACGATCCTTTACTTCACTTTGTGATGCCGCAGCGGATGGTGAAGAACTTTCCACACGTACAGGCTGTGTTTGTTGCATCATGGGAGCTATCATTTTCATGACATCCGGCAGTTTTGCCATCATTTCAGGATTGGAAAGCACACGGGATATACCCTCTGTCATAGCATCACTATTTCCTATTGGAGTTGCATTGGCAGGTTGTGCTACTGCTTTTTCTGTCGCTCCATCCTCTGATTTACCCAGCATAGACGAAATATTACGCATCAAATCGGGATTGGAAAGCAAGGAGCCGAGCAGTGCACTCGCATCCATCTGTTTGGGTGGATTGGATTCGATATCACTCATAAGGTCACCTCTCCATACTTATTTTCGATTTCCCTTGCCGCGACGGTAATCCTCATAAAGACGGTTGATGCCCTCGAGTTCATCCTCACCGATAGAACCAAGCGCCGAGCGAACACTCTCTATGTTTTGCGGATTGATGCCGAGCTGTGCGGGGTCAATGCCCGACTCAGCCGCGATTTTTTGAATCATTCGCCCCAATTGCTCGTCGTTCATAGCCAACAAACGCTGCAACATTCTTTCATCTATTTGCATAACGTGTCTCCTTTGGTTGAGATTTGATGGATATCAATGACAGTATATGCGAGGAGAAGAAAAATGACAAAAAAGCGCGCGCCTCTCGGCACGCGCTTTTTCTACAATTATTATTACTCTCAAAGCAGCCCCAAAACCTCCTTTACGGTATCGACTACAGCGATGCAGTTGCTTTTGCCCGAAACACTTGTAAACATTCGGGACATTGGCTGAGCCCTCCTCCGGGAGGAGGGAAAACACCGCTCTGCGGTGTAGGGAGGAGCCCGCGTGCACAAAAGAAAATTGCTCGCTTTATAAAGAATGCATATTCGTTAATATCGCACTCTCCTTCCGGCTCGTTTCACTCGCCACCTCCCTCCCGGAGGGAGGCTCTGACAACAACGTCGATATAATCACACACGCCGTTAAAATTGGTATCGATTTGAAGATTTGTAAAACGAATGACTTGCAATCCATACTCGTTAAGAACTTCTGTACGAAATTCGTCCTTCTCTTTTCCTTGAAGTGTAGAATGCTGTGCCCCATCAATCTCTATAACCAGTTTAGCTTGATGGCAATAAAAATCCGCTATAAAATCACCTATTACCTTTTGACGTTGAAATCGGATTCTATATTTTGATAAAAAATCATACCACAAATGATTTTCTTGCGAAGTTGCATTTCTGCGAAGATTTTTCGCAAGAATAATATTCTTTTTATTATAATCAAGCGACATAATACAATTACAAAAGCCCCAAAACATCCTTTACGGTATCGACTACAGCGATACATTTGCAGGCTTCGAGTTTGGAACGGTTTTGGTGTCCCGAGGCTACAAGAACGCAATCCACTCCCATTGCCGCGGCAACCTCGGCATCGTGGTCGGTGTCGCCAATCATCAGGGCGCAAATATTCGGATTGGCATTCTTCCACGCTACTCCAATATCCTTTTTGCTCTTTGCGTGGATGTTGTCAAGACCGAGAATGCCGTCAAAACGGGAAAGAAGACCCAATTTTTCAAGCTGTCCGCGCAGCATATTAACCTCGCTTGCCGAAAGGATCCATTGCTCCATTCCCTTTTGGTGAAGCACATCCAATACCTCGGGAATGTCGGGATATGCGACGGAATCCTCGGAATATTCAAAGTAATAATCCATCCATTCGGGGGCGAGCTCGGCATAGGGTGTCTTTTCAAAATCAAATCCCATGCGTGCATAATAATCTTGAATGGGAAAGCCGAACAGCTCACGGTATCTTTCCACAGATTCGACAAGCGGTAAATTGTATGCACCAAGCAAGCGATTTGCGCTCTTGATG
>JAFYRH010000260.1 GCA_017559555.1 Clostridia bacterium | reverse complement strand
TGGAGGTGGCAACAAAATGCCCGAAATTGCAGAACGTGCCGCAAAAATCAACCACGCGTTGGGGTTTTGTTGTGTTTCGCTTGTTGGCAGGGTGGAAGACATAGCACCGCTCTTGAGAGAGCAAGATGTTTTCATAGGCGTTTCCCGAGCGGCTTTAGAAGCGGCAGCATCTTCTTGCTCCGTCATTCTTTGCGGCAACGAGGGATATGGCGGCATTTTGACAGTTGACACTTTTTTTGATGCTTCCCTTTCCAATTTTTGTGCACGCGAAAAAGATAAGCCCCGTGCCGACCGTTTGCTTGCAGATATCCTCACGCTTGTAAGCGCTCCCGGTTGGAGGGAAAAGAATACTGAGGAATGCCGACGCTTGTTGAAAAAATGGTATGACGGCATATCCGTTTGTCAACAAACAGCAGACGTCTATCAAAAAAGTCTACACACTCCCACAAAAGCGACTGTTCTAATAGGCGGGTATTTTGGATGCGGCAATCTTGGAGACGATGCCATTTTGCAAGCCTTTATCGAATATACGCGGACGCATTACCCAAATATTCGCGTTTGGGCACTCACCAAAAAGCCGCTGAAGGATGCACGTCGTTTTGGGGTGCGTTGCTTCAACAGAAAGAATCTTTTTTCGCTTTTGCACGCCTTTGGAGGTGTCGATGCTTTTTTGTGCGGCGGCGGTTCGCTTTTGCAAAACGTTACGGGTAAGCTCTCCCTCTACTACTATTTATGTATGCTTCGGCTCTCTGCGTTGTGCGGCGCCAAGCCACTTCTTTATGCGGCAGGAATTGGTCCGTTGCATGGAAAAGGCGCCACACGTGCTACTTTAAAAGCGCTTTCGCGCATCTCATATATTAGCCTGCGTGATGAGGAATCTTTGCGCTTTTTGCGAACGCGAAGCATCGATTCGGCAAAATTGCATTTAGGCGCAGACGTCGCCCTTCTTCTTCCTCCACCGCCCATTTTTCGCACATATGCCCTTCTAAAACGCATAGGCGTGGTGCAAAATTGCCGTTATATGTGTGTTTGTCTTAAATCGGGAAGGCACACCACCCAAAGCATTCATACCTTGATAGCCGCCCTGCGAATGTTCTGTCGCCAAGAAAATATTCTCCCCATTTTCTTGCCGCTCGACAAGCACGATGTTGCCATCAATGCCGAAGCCGCGCGCCGACTTGATGGGCGCATTTTGATTGCCGACGAGCCATCGGACATCACCGCCATTTTGCGGGGGGCACAATTCTTGGTTTCTATGCGTTTGCACGGCCTGATTTTAGCCACGACCGTCTCGCTCCCCGCTGTTGGCATCCCCTCTGCAAACGACCCCAAAATCCCATCCTTTGCCCGTCTTGCCGCGCAGGAATATCTGTTGCCAGAAAAGATATCTCTGCCGCTCCTGATGGAAATTTTCCAAAAGATTTACGACCGTGGGGATGCTATGCGTCCTTTGATTGCCGATGCGTGTCGCGATTTACAAAAAAATGCACAAAAAGACCTTGCAAATATTGCCATAATGGTTTATAATAGAGGTAGGTATGAAAAGAAAAGCGAGGACACGATATGAAACACGCACAACTTGCCGACCTCTTGCGTCCCACAGACCTTGACGGCATCATTGGTCAAGACCATCTGTTTGGGGAGCGCGGAGTTATTCGCCGTATGCTTGCGGGAGGCCGCATTACCAATATGATTTTTTACGGCCCTCCCGGCACAGGCAAGACTACTGCCGCAGGCATTATTGCCAAGCTTTCGGGCATGAATTTTTACAAGTTGAATGCCACCTCGGCATCTCTTTCCGACGTTAAGGAAATCATTCAAGAAACCGGAAATCTCTTTGGCGCAAACGGTATTTTGCTCTACCTTGACGAGATTCAATATTTCAATCGCAAACAACAGCAATCGCTCCTTGAATACATTGAAGACGGTCGCATTACGCTGATTGCATCCACCACTGAAAATCCGCACTTTTTTGTTTACAACGCAATCCTTTCGCGCTCTTCCCTCTTTGAATTCAAAGCCGTTTCTCCCGCTGATATGCGCACCGTTCTTTTGCGCGCGCTTGACTATTTAAACGAAGAAAACGGCATACGTAAGTGCGTTTCGGACGAGATTTGCAATTATATCGGTCACGCGGCACGCGGTGACGTGCGCCACTCAATCGTTCTTTTTGAGAACGCTTACCACGCAGCAGACGAGGAAATTTTGCAGGAACACGTAGACAGTTTTGACACATCTGTTGGCAATTTTGGCGACGATACGCACTACGATTTGCTCTCCTGCCTGCAAAAATCCATTCGCGGTTCCGATCCCGATGCGGCGGTGTTCTATCTTGCAAAAGCGCTCCTTGCAGGCGAGCTTCTCTCTGTCTGTCGCAGACTGCAGGTCATCGCCTCCGAGGATATCGGACTTGCTTACCCTCTGGCGGCTTCGGTGGTGCGTTCTTGCTGTGAATCGGCAAAAGAGCTCGGTATGCCCGAGGCGCAAATTCCGCTTGCTAACGCAGCCCTCTTGCTGGCAACTGCGCCCAAATCCAACTCGGTTGAAACCTCTATTTTGGCAGCGGCAGAAGCGGTTAAGGCAGGCAAAGGCATCGACGTTCCCCGTCACTTGCAAAGCCCCTTGTTCAAAGGGTACAAATATCCCCACGATTTTGAAAACCACTACGTAAAGCAACAATATCTGCCAGACGATCTTCTCGGCACCACCTTCTACCGCCCCGGTGCCAACAAAAACGAGCAAGCCGCCGCAGAATATTGGAAGAAAATAAAGGGATAACGCATGAAAAAGAACATTTTGGTTAGTGCTTGCCTGCTTGGTCAGTCTTGCCGCTACGACGGCAAAAGCAAGCCTTGCGAGCGCGTGATTGCACTGAAAGATACATACAACCTCATCCCCATCTGCCCCGAAGTGATGGGCGGACTCCCCACACCGCGTACCCCCTCCGAAATTTGCGGTGAGCTCGTTTTGATGAAAGACGGTCGAAACGTGACCGAAAATTATAACCGCGGAGCCCAAAAAGCCCTTGAGATCGCACGCGAAAACGCATGTCCGGTGGCAATTTTAAAAGAAAAAAGCCCCTCCTGTGGGAGTGGCTTGATTCACAATGGACTGTTTGACGGCGGTCTTGTTGAAGGAGACGGCATTACGGCAAAGCTCCTCAAAAGTCAAGGCATTCTCGTTCTCGGTGAGAGTGAAATCACAGAGGATTTTGCTCTGTAAATTCCGCTTTTTGCGGTACGTGCCACAAAAACGAGACTATTTCGGGGAGTTTGGCAAACCGCTTTGGCTGACGCAACATGCGCCAAAGCCACTCCATCCCCATTCGCGACATCCAATGAGGCGCGCGACGCAAATCCCCTGCCCAAACGTCAAGGCTTCCCCCAAGGCAGGCGATAACGCGTATATCGGTTAGATGGTACAAATTATCGATCACCCAACATTCCTGCACGGGGAAACCCATACAAACAAACAAAACATCGGGACAGCACGCACGAATGTAAGAGATTACCCGTGCATTTTCCTCCCCCGTTTTATGAAAATACCCCCACGTGGTGCCGCAAATGCACAGACGTGTGTGTTTTTTTCGCAAATTTTCACTTGCGCGTTCCGCAACGTTCTCGGCACCGCCAAGCAGAAAAACACGCAAACCAGAGCGTTCGGCACGTTCGAGTATTTCGCTCCCAAAATCAATGCCCGCTACACGTTCGCGCAAAGGGGTTCCCATCTTTTCCGCCGCCCACAACACACCATTACCATCGGGCAAAGAGAGGGATGCACGGTTGAGAAGCGAGGCAAGAGCGGTGTCTTTGCGTGCTTGCTCCAACATAAGAGCATTGGGGGTGAAAACCACGCAAGGCTCTCCCGTGGCACACAAAGCGCGATGCACCGCCTCTCCCTTTGTTACGTTATCTATTTTAACACCGTATAGTTTGATTTCTTCCATAAAGCCCTCCGTTTTTGCATAGCATATCGCTATTTTCTGCATTTTTGGAGAAATTATCCGTTTATTTGAATACCAAAAAGAGGAACAAAAAACACGCTTCGAGTTTTTGCTTTTCGAAGCGTGTTTTGTTTTATTCTACTTTTTCAAAACGTCTTTTTTCGACACCGTCGGCAATGACTGTTTCATTCCACATCGACGCGGGACGCACCCAATATCCGGTGCTTCCGTCAAGCGGCTCATATACCACCATATCTTCAAGTGTTTCGGAGTGATGCGCTAAGCAAATCACGCGGTACATACCTCCCTTGTAATGGCGGTAAATACCCGAAATATCACTTTTAATCGGTTTGATTTCTTTTTTCATGTTTCCACCTCAATTTCTGCCGACAAGGGTACAGTATTCTTCATAGGTACAAAGCACACGCAGTGCCGCCAAAAGTGCGTTGGGCGTCATTCCCGCAGGGAGTCCGAGACGGATGCAAAGGGCATCTCGCTTTTCGCGGCTTCCCTCACCACCTGTAAGGCCATCTTCGTAAAAATCGGTTTTGGAAAGCGGATTTTCTGCCATGCGAAGCGCTACGGCATCGGCATTTGCATAAGGAGCAAAAAGCTCATAAAGAAGCTTGCGTTCCATTCCCTCAACGCCGAGAATTCCCTCGGCAGATGCCTCGTTTTTGCGCTTCTCTTTGCCCGAAATTCGCGGTACGTATAGCTGAATAACACGTTCGGGTGGCAAAACGGAGGTCAAGTGCGAACGAATCAGCTTGCCTGCACCATCGCTATCAGTCAAGAGGATGAGGGGCGTTTTTTGCGCAAGCGCGCGCAACATCGAGGCTTTTTCCTCTTTTTTGAAAATTCCAAAGCCATCGGTGGGAATTATGTGCGCCTCGATGACACTTTCAAGTCGCAATTTGTCATATCTCCCCTCCACAATTACGGGGTAAGGAATTTTCAAACGTTCTGTCATATCAACCTCTGATCAATCCAAGAATCAAAACAAGAGCACCGAGGGCAATGCGGTAAATGCCAAAAGGTGCAAAGCTGTGCTTTTTGACAAAGTCCATTAAGAAGCGAATTGCCGCCATGGAAACGGCAAACGAAACCGCACAACCAACCAAGAGCGTGACCCACGCCATTGTGGGAACAATCACGCCACTCTCATTCACGTAGGACAAAAAGCCAAGTGCTTTGATGCCGCTTGCCCCCACCATAACGGGAATTGCCATAAAGAAAGAAAATTCTGCCGCGGCAGTACGCGAAATGCCAACGAGCATGGAACCAAGAATGGTAGAGCCCGAGCGCGAGGTTCCGGGAATGATGGAAAGTGCTTGAAATGCACCGATTGCCAATGCATTTTTGATGGAAATTTCTTCAACTTGCATAACGTGTGGCGTTTTTTGTGCATTTTTCTTTTCGATAATAATAAAAGCAATACCGTAAACGATGAGTGCGGCGGCAACCACAATCGAGTTGTAAGCCCAACCGTCAATATCCTTGCCCGTGACTTCCTCAAGAATTTTGTCGCCTACAATACCGACCAATGCGGCAGGAACGCTTGCGATCAGTACACGTCCCCAAAGGCGCCACGTGGTGCGTTTTTCGGTCTCTGTCTTATTCTTTCCAAACGGCACAAGTCGCGACCAAAACAATACCACAACCGCCAAAATAGCACCCAGCTGAATGACAACTCCAAACATTTCCCAAAACTCGTCCACAAAAACGGGATCGTTTGAGAAAGCAAACGGGAGCCAATCCTCCAACAGAATCAGATGTCCCGTGGAGCTGATGGGCAACCATTCGGTGATGCCCTCAACAATGCCATATAAGATTGCTTTTAACAGTTCAAAAATAACGTTCATTTCATTCCCCTATCATCAACAGTCTCCTTTGAGACGATCCTTTGCGCGCACCTCAAGCCCGCGACCGGTTGCGGCACGCATAATGTCGCCAACGCTCACGTCAAACGGAACACGGCACCAATAAATCATCGAGGGGTGTGGTGTGGAGTCGAGCACACTGCCATCAGGAGCGTAAAGCTCGGAAACAACGCATCCGCGACCGATTTTGCCGGGCGAGATAATCTCTGCTCCTTCGCCTGCCGACACCTTGTTGCGTTGAATAAAGCGATAAAGCTTGCCGTTCTCGTTTTCCACAGGAACGCCGTTTGCCAAAATGGCTTGTGCCTCCCCTTCATCGTATTCGATAGCGGTGGAGAAATATGCTTTTTCGCGGATGTAACCGCAGGTGCTGACAAGTTGAGGGTTGACCATCGGGTCGTCAAAATAGAAGCCCGTACCGTATTCTCTGTGCGAAACACTTTCGAGCTCCTCGAGCCATTCGGGATTGAATTGATAGGACGTAGGGTCTTTTTGATAAGCATCAATCGCCATACGGTATGCGTTTGTAACAACTGCCGTATAGTACGCGCTCTTCATGCGCCCCTCAATTTTAAAGGATGCAACACCGCACTCCATCAGTTCGGGAACGTGCTCGATCATACACATATCCTTAGAGGACATAATGAACGTTCCAACGTTTTCTTGCTGTTCGATTGGGAACAGATCGTTGGGGCGTTTTTCTTCTACAAGTGCATAATTCCAGCGGCAGGGTTGCGAGCAGGTGCCGCGGTTGCCGTCTCTGCCATTGAAAGCATTGGCAAGCAAACAACGTCCGCTATAAGAAACACACATCGAGCCGTGCATAAAGGCTTCAAGCTCTATCTCTTCGGGAAGCTCCGCGCGAATGGCACGAATCTCATCCATCGTCAACTCACGTGCGAGCACGAGGCGTTTTGCGCCCATTGCCGCCCAAGCCTTTGCCGATGCGGGGCTAACGATGCTTGTTTGTGTGGAAATGTGGATTTCCATTTCGGGCAAAATTTCACGAATGGTTGCCATAACGCCAAGGTCGGCAACAATCATTGCATCAATACCGGCATCCTTGATATCTTCCAAGAAGCAGCGCAAAAGCGGATACTCTTGCACGTGCGGCATGGTGTTAACGGTGAGATAAATTTTCTTTCCGCGCTCATGTACGTATGCAGCTGCCTCGTACAGCTCTTCCACCGTAAAGTTATCTGCCGCCGCACGCATACCAAACATTTGTCCTGCGCAATAAACGGCATCCGCACCGTAGAGAATCGCGGCTTTCAGTTTTTCAAAATTTCCTGCCGGGGATAGTAATTCGGGCATAATGTTGTTGAGGACGCGGGGGAAGAGGAAAACTTTTTTG
>JAFYRH010000259.1 GCA_017559555.1 Clostridia bacterium | reverse complement strand
TCCCATGCGCAACCGCATCATCAGCGGTTTGTCACAGGCTACGGTCGTAGTCGAGGCGGGTATCGGAAGCGGTTCACTCATTACCGCAAAAGATGCCATCCTGCAAGGACGCGATGTTTTTGCTATTCCCGCCAATGTGGGCAGCAAAGGAGCAGACGGTACAAACGGACTTTTGCGCGACGGAGCCAAAATGGCACTTTCCACAGATGATGTTCTCGAACCGTATCAGTATATGTATGCCGAGTCTCTCAATTTGGAGGCTTTCCGCGCGAGCAAGTCGTTAACCGAGATTGATCTTTCGCATCTTGCATCCCTTGGTGTCATCGAACTTTCGAACAATTCCGAGGGCGAGACAAAGATGAGTCTTTCTCCCGCGGCGCCGAAAGAAAAAGAGAAAAAAGCCACAAAGCCGCGCGCAACCTCTGCAAAGCAGGAAAAGCGTATAGAATCCAAAGAGGAAAGGGAAGAACCCAAAACGGTTCCGCCTGCAAAACCGGTGGCACCCATTCCTGAGGCAACTTTGGCTACGCTTACACCGGCGCAAAAGACAATTTTGGAAGCCATCCCCGATGACGGCACACTTTCTGCCGACGCGATTTACGCGCTCGAGCTTCCGCGTGCCGATCTTATGGCGGCACTTACTATGCTTGAGATTATGGGTCTTGTACAAAAGCTGCCCGGCTCTCTTTACAAAAAGGCATAACCGAATTTGACAACAACTTTACGAAGAAATATATAGAACCGAACCAACGAAAGGAACGAAAACAGAATGGCAACTAATCTTGTGATATTGGAGTCCCCTTCAAAGGCATTGACCGTTAAGGGCTATCTTGGAACCAACTACAAAGTAATCGCATCTATCGGTCACGTACGTGACCTCCCCAAGAGCACTCTTGGCGTCGATATCGAAAACGACTTTGATGCACATTATATCAACATTCGCGGCAAGGGTGACCTGATCAAGGAAATCCGCAAGAGCGCGAAATCTGCAAACAAAATCTTTCTCGCAACCGACCCTGACCGCGAAGGAGAAGCTATTGCTTGGCATCTCGCCGCGGCACTCGATATTCCCGTAGAGAAGACCCACCGTATCTGCTTCAACGAGGTTACAAAGTCGGCAGTTAAAGCGGCTATCAAGAACCCCAGACAAATCGATATGAACCTTGTTAACTCCCAACAAACGCGCCGTATTCTCGACCGTATTTTGGGATATAAGCTCAGCCCCCTGATTTGGAAGAACGTTAAGAGCGGACTCAGCGCAGGCCGTGTACAGTCGGTAGCAACCAAGATCATTGTTGAACGCGAAGAAGAAATCAAAAAGTTCGTTCCCGAAGAGTATTGGACCATTGAAACACAGCTTACCGCTGCCGACGGTAAGACCTTCCTTGTTCACTTTGTCGGTAATGAAGAGGGTAAAGTAGCGCTTTCGAGCGAAGCAGAAGCAAAAGCAATTGCTGCGGCTGTTAACGGCAAGCCCTACACCGTAGCCTCCGTTCGCCACGCAAGCAAGCAAAAGAATCCTGCAGCACCCTTTACCACATCCAGCTTGCAACAAGAGGCATTCCGCAAGCTCGGCTTCCAATCTCAACGCACCATGAAGGTAGCGCAAGAGCTTTACGAAGGTGTTAACCTCGGCTCCGAGTTTGGCGGCACACAAGGTCTTATCACCTATATGCGTACCGACTCCGTTCGCGTTTCCGCCGATGCACAAAGTGCCGCTCGCGATTTCATTATGCAAAAGTACGGTGCAGAATACTGCCCCGAAACTACAAGAGTTTATAAGTCCCGTGCCGGCGCACAGGATGCACACGAAGCGATTCGTCCTTCCCGTGTAGATCTTGAACCCGCAATGATCCGCCGTCAACTTACCCCCGATCAATTCAAACTTTACAAACTCATTTGGGAGTGCTTTATCGCAAGCCAAATGGAGTCTGCAACCCTGAACACCATCAGCATTGATTTGAATGCCGCAGGCTATCTCTTCCGCACAAGCGGATACTCGATTGCATTCCAAGGCTATATGGCTGTATTTGAAGCAACCGAAGAAACCAATGCAAACGATCACGAGC
>JAFYRH010000258.1 GCA_017559555.1 Clostridia bacterium | reverse complement strand
GGGGAAACTTCTTGCAAGAAGTTTCCCCCACAATTCTTTTTTAGATGTCAATAATTTTGAGTTCGTATCTTCCAAAATCGAGGTCGGTTTCATATCCCAATTGAGGAATGGAAACGTGCGCGGTTTCGGATTTGATGGTGGTGTTGTAGAGCGTTATTTGATACCCGTCATCGGTTTTGCGCATCGAAGAGAGCAGAATTCTCTCGTTGTCGAGCGTGATGGCAGGCATCGGGCGTTCGCCTTCTCCCGAAGGGAAGAAGGAGAGTGCGAAGGGTTCCTCGTTAAAGGCTTGCGCCATCAGGTCGACGTGAGGATCTGCCGTGATGCGGAAGGAGAAACGTCTTTCTCCCATATCCATGTGGTCGCACCAACGGTCGTGCGGTGCAAGTTGTCTCGGCCCAATCGTATGAGCTGAATAGATGGGGGTGCGGAGTAGGGAAATCTTCATCGAATGATTGGTAAAACTGCCACCGTGTGTGCCGCGATTGATGATGTAAAGACGGTCATCTGCGTTGTGAATGCCACACCATTTGTGGCAAACTGCCTCTCTTTCGTCGTGGAAGAGCTCTTCACGTCCGAATGCGGTCTCGCCTACGGGAACGCCTTCGAATGCGGTGTTAACGTGATATTTGAGCATCTTATTCGGTTCTCCCGAAAAGACGAGAATGTCAACGTCCATATAGTTGCTGTGCTTTGGCAGGGTGTACTCGACCATTGCCGTGGAGCGGTTGTATTTGAAGAATGCTTGCACCTTTGTACGAACGTCGCCGTCCTCCACCACGCGCACGTTGGGCGTTTTGTCGTCGGGGTAACCGACGAAGTCGCACGCCTCAGAGTCGCTCATCAGTTCAAAGGAGCCGAAGATTTGGCGGAAGTTATCGGTGGTCATCGCCCAAGCGTCCTCGCAGTCGCGGTAGTATTCCAAAGCGCCGCCATTCTCGACCAAGGTCTTGCCGTTTGCCGCAAAGCTGAAAAGACCTGTTTTGCGGTCGACGGACATGGTAACCTGCTCGTTTTTGACTTCGATTTTATCCGACGGGTAATCGAAAATCGGCAAATCTGCCTTGTTTTTGGTCTCAAGACGGCAATCAAAGCGGCTGATGGATGCAGGTGCGAGCGTGGCGTGGAAGCTGACCTTTTGCGGCCAATCGAGGTTGAAGGTGCAATTCGGTTTTTCGCTTTGAGAGGGCAGGTCACGTCCGTCCTTATCGTAAACGGTTGCAACGGTTTTTTCTGCCTCGTTCCAGTTTTGATCCTCGAGCATAAAGCTCATTTCAAAGTCGCCCTCTACGGGGTAGGGGTGGGGGTTGAAGAGCATGACGGGAATCTCCTTGCGGTTGCCTTTCTTTTGCCCTTGGCAGAGCTTGAAAAAGGCTTTGGTAAAGAGCTTGTCGCAAATTTCGGAGCCGTATGCGAGGGTACGCAGACCGTCCTCTTCGACGAGCTTGATGCCCGAACCCGGGAGCACGTCATGAAACTCGCAAAACGCGAGTGCTTTTTTCGCTTTTTGGAGTTCTTCTGTGTTGTATTCAAAATCGGTGGAGAGAGCCGCATAGCTCATAATTTTTTCGGTTGTTGCAATTTGGTTTTCAAGCTTTTTGTGCGCTTGCTTCATACGCACCATCGAGGTGTAACATCCAACCATCGAGGAGATGAGAGATTCACTCACGGTGCGCAGTTTTGTGCGGTCAAGAGAGGCAAAATAGGCTTCGGGCGTGGAGTGGAGCATTTCGATGTCGCCCTCTTTCATGCGTTCGGCAATCTGTTCCAAATCCTCGCGCGAGGCACCGCCTCCGTGGTTGCCAATGCCCCACATGCACATTGATTCTTCGCGTTCGGGTCCGTGAGAGAAGTGCTCGTTGATCTTTTTAACGGCTTCCCCCTTGAGAGAACCGTAACCGTCCCAAAGGCTATGCACGGGAATGGTGCTCGCATCAAATCCGCGCCACAAAAAGTTGCCTGCAAGCCACTCGGGGCGTTTGGAGAGATAAGCTTCAAAGCCTGTTTTGTTGAGAATTTGCACAAGTCCGCGTGTGTGACCAAAGGAGTCCACGTTCATTGCAATTTTGGGTTCTACGCCAAACTTTTCTTTAAAGTATTTGCGGCCGAGAGAAATCTGCGAGAGCAGGCTTTCGCCCGAGGTCATTACGCAATCGGGTTGGAGGTACCAACCGCCAACAATGTTCCATTTGCCGTCCTTAACAAGCTTTTGAATACGCGAAAAAAGGGCAGGCTCGTGTTCCTCTACCCATTCGTAGAGCAAAGCCTCGTTGTGATTGAAAATATAGCCGTCGTATTCCTCGCAAAAGTCTGCCGCTACACGAAAAGTGGAAATCGCCTCAGCAAGACCCTCATTCCATCGCCAAAGCCAGGCAGGGTCGAGGTGTGCGTTTGATACCAAATGCAGTTTCTTCATAGTACTGTCTCCATTCTGCGGTATTTGAGGGAACTCTTGGAGCTATGCTGCGCAAGATTCATCATTCTACCTCTATTTATAACACAAAATAACAATATTTGCAACAGTTTTTGTGAAAAAAACGATTGACATTTACTAATAAAGTTGTTATAATATTGTTAAAGTGAAGAAGTGTGTCCAAAAAGCTTTTTGGGCTTTTGGATGCGCAAACTACAATTTCGTCACGGACGGATAAACACGAAAGGACAATTACTATGGCAAAATTTTTGATCTCCGCTTTTGCAGATGAAGCACACAACGGTATTAACGGACAGATCGAGGCACTTAAGAGAAACGGTTTGTTTTGCATTGAGCCCCGTGCTATGAATCTTGGTCCCGTTATTGCAAAAACGGACGAGGAGCTTGCCGAAATCAAGCGTCGCTTTGATGAAGAGGGCATTATCGTTCCTTCTTTCGGTTCTCCCATCGGAAAATATAAAATCACCGACGATTTTGAGCCCCACTTGGAGCTCTTCCGCCGCGCGCTTTACGTTTGCAAAGTATTTGGTGCAAAACGTATGCGTATCTTCAGCTTTTTTGTTGAGCAAGACAAGCTTGACGAGTACCGCGATGAAGTCATTCGCCGCATGAAGATTCTTGTCTCTGAGGCAGCTGAAGCGGGCGTTATTCTTTGCCACGAGAACGAGGGTGAAATTTACGGTCAAGATCCCGAACGTGTAGCCGATCTGTTGGCGGCTGTTCCCGGACTTCGCGGTATCTATGACCCTGCAAACTACGTTTACTGCCAAAGAGATCCCGTTGCGGGCTTTGAAGCAACCGCACCTTACTTCGAGTATATGCACGTGAAGGATTGCCTCTATGAGGGTCGCACACTCGTTCCTGCAGGAGCAGGTGAGGGTCACCTGAAGGAAGCGCTTGAGAAGATCGACAAGATGACCGATGCAGAGGTTGTTCTTACGGTTGAACCTCACTTGTTTGTTTCCGAGTCTTACAAGCAATTCGACGGCAAGGAACTCAAAAACAAATTTGTATTTGCTACCGCTGACGAAGCGTTCGACTATGCCGTTAATGCACTCAAGGAGATGCTGGCAGAAATCGGTCACCCCGTAGTGAACGGCAGGGCATAATGCGAAAAGTCAGATTTGGCATTGTCGGCATCGGCAATATGGGCACGGCACACAGCAAAAGCCTTTTAGAGGGCAAAATTGCAAACGGTGAGCTTTGTGCCATTTGCGAGCCGAAGCAAGCAAAGGCAGATGCGATCCTATCCCTTGAGGGAGCAGAGAAAGTCGTTGCATTTGCCGACTATACAGAAATGCTACACAGCGGTCTTATCGATGCCGTTATCGTAGCCGTTCCGCCCTACGACCACCAAGCGCTTGTTTGTCAAGCACTCGAGGCAGGGCTGCACGTCATTTGCGAAAAGCCTGCAGGTGTTTACACAAAGCAGGTCAAGGCAATGAACGAGGCGGCAAAAAAGTCGAACAAGCTGTTTGGCATGATGTTCAATCAACGTTCAAACAGTATCTATCGCAAAATGCAAGAAATGGTATCGAGCGGTGAGCTCGGTGACGTCAAACGTGTCAATTGGATTGTTACCAATTGGTACCGTTCGCAAAACTACTTCGACATTGGTGGCTGGAGAGCCACTTGGAAAGGTGAGGGCGGCGGTGTGTTGTTCAATCAATGTCCGCATCAAATCGACCTTTTGCAATGGATCGTGGGAATGCTTCCCACAAAAATTCACGCCCATTGCCATTTTGGCAAATGGCACGATATTGAGGTTGAGGATGACGTAACCGCTTATATGGAGTTTCCCAACGGAGCCACGGGCGTGTTCGTAACCTCTACGGCAGATGCCCCCGGAACCAACCGTTTTGAAATCACCGGCACACGCGGACGTCTCGTTTGTGAGGGCGGCAAATTGACGTTTGACCGTTTGGAAATCGACGAGCGCGAGTTCTGCCGTACGGCACGGGCATTCGTCGACCCCGAATATACCACCTTTGAGGTGTCCACCGACGGTCGCAACGACCAACACGTTGGCATTCTCAACAACTTTGCAAATGCAATTCTCGGTCTTGAAGAGCTTTTCGTCAAGGGCGAAGAGGGTATCAAGAGCGTGCAAATGATGAACGCTATGCTCCTCTCTCAATGGCTCGAGAAAACCGTTGAGCTTCCCATTGACGACGACCTTTATCTCGAGAAGCTTAACCGTCGCATTGCAGAGAGCACAATTGTAAAAAAAGAAGCCCCCGACGAGGTTCTTGATATTTCCAAGAGCTACGGTGGCGTAAAATAAACAAAAACCAAAAACAACCAACCAAAATTGAGGAAATTATTATGAAAACTTTCCGTATTGCCGTCATCGGTTGCGGCGCTATTTCGGTCAACCACATCAACGCCATTGTCGGTTCCGGCAACAAAATCTGCGCTTTGTGCGATATCGTTCCCGAACACGCGCAAGAAAAGATTGAAAAATTCGAGCTTGAAAACGTTCCGGTTTATACCGATTACGTTGAACTTTTGGATAAAGAAAAGCCCGATTCCATTCACATCTGCACACCGCACTACCTGCATGCCGAAATGGTTAGCGCGGCACTTGGTCGCGGCATCAACGTTCTTTGTGAAAAGCCCTTGGCTACCACAATGGAGCAGCTTCACGCAGTGCTTGAGGCAGAAGAAAGGAGCAACGCTCAACTTGGCGTTTGCCAACAAAACCGTTATGAGCCCCGTATGCTGTGGTTGATGGACTACATCAAGGAGCACGGCGTAAGATCGGGCCTCGGTATTGTGAGCTGGAAGAGAGATGCAAAGTATTATGCATCCGGCGCTTGGAGAGGCAAGATCATTGAGGAAGGCGGCGGCGTGATGATCAATCAGGCTCTGCACACCCTCGACCTTTTGCAACATCTGTGTGGTATGCCCACACACGTAACGGCACACACAAGCAACGATTACCACAAGGATTGCATTGAAGTAGAAGATACCGCAACGGCGCATTTTGAGTTGCCTGACGGTATGAAGTGTCACTTCTACGGCACAACTGCCGCAACGGGGGATTTGCCTGTTCAATTGCAATTTGTTACACAAGATAAGATTCGCGTTATCGCAGGCAATGATTTTGTTGTTGCAGGCGGAAAGCTTGTTGAAATTGAAGATACGCGCGACCACGCAAACCTCGTCGGCAAAACCGTTTGGGGAACCGGTCACGCAATTCTCATTCGTGATTTCTATAAATGCCTTGAAGAAGGACGTCCTTTCCCCATTTCGGGTAAGGAAGCCGCAAAGGTTGTTCGTTTGATTTTGTCGATGTATCAATCGCAAGGCGAAAGAATCGAAATCCTGTCTTAAGAGATAGGGGAGGGAGAAACTTATGAAAGAGTTTTTTGGAGATGCGCTCCTCTTAAATACCCCCGCGGCAGAGCTGCTTTATAACGAAGTAAAGGATCTGCCCATTGTGGATTACCACTGTCACCTGAATGAAGCCGAACTGCAAAACGACCGCAAGTTCGAGTCTCTTGGTGAATTGTGGCTTGCCGCCGACCACTATAAATGGCGCGCAATGCGTCTTTGCGGTGTAGATGAAAAGTATATCACCGGTGATGCAAGCTTCTATGAGAAGTATCTCAAATATGCCGAAATTTTCCCGCTTCTTTGCGGAGGTCCTTTGTATTATTGGACACAGCTTGAGCTCAAACTCCTGTTTGACATTTGTGAGCCCTTCAATTCCGAGAGCGCAGAGCGCATTTGGAACCAAGCGAACAAGGTGCTCGAAACCTTGACCGCAAAGCAAATTTTGAAGAAGTTCCGCGTAGAATACGTTGCCACCACCGATGATCCCGCATCGCCTCTTTCGATGCACGGTATGTGTGGGGAGACCAACGTACGTCCCACCTATCGTCCCGACTTCGCCTTGAATATGGATGCGGCGGCACTTGATAGATTGGAACAATCCGTTGGCAGAAAACTCGACACATTGGCAGACCTCAAGTCCGCTCTTGAAGAAAGACTGAATTACTTTCTTTCCAAGGGGTGCAAAATTGCCGACCACGGTATGGACTTTTTGCCCTTGGCTGATATCGGTGAAGAACGTGCCGCCTCTCTTTATGAAAAGCGCGCAACCCTGACCGATTGCGAACGTCAAGAGCTCTTCTCGCACTTGATGTATTTTACGGCTTCTTTGTACGCAAAGAACAACATCGTTATGCAATTGCACTTTGCAACCTTCCGCAACGTCAACAGCACACTTGCAGGGTGCATTGGTCGCGATTCCGGCTTTGACATTATGCGTGGGCACGTAAACGTTGACAGTCTCGTTTATTTCTTCGATGAGCTTGTCAAAAGAAATGCACTGCCCAAAACGGTTATTTACACCCTCAATCCCTCCTGCGTTCCTGCAATGGCAACGCTCACGGGTGCGTTCCCGAACGTGCGCGTCGGTGCGGCTTGGTGGTTTAACGATACTGTAGAGGGTATTCGCGAGCAGCTCAAGAATATTTCGGAGTATGCCGTTCTCGGAACCAATCTCGGTATGCTGACCGACAGCCGTTCCTTGGCAAGCTACGCACGCTTTGATTTCTTCCGCCGCATCCTCGCCGATTTCGTTGGCGGATACGTAGATCGCGGAGAGTACGATTTTGTTGCCGCTAAACGCTTGATGTATGCCGTTTGCTATGGCAACGTCAAAGCGTTCCTCAATCTGTAAACAATTAAATTGAAATACACACATCAAAACAAGAAAGGATAAAACGAATATGAAAATGACATTTCGTTGGTACGGAGAAAAGGATAGCATTCCGCTTTCCTATATCCGTCAAATCCCCGGCATGAGCGGCGTTGTTACCGCTGTTTATGACGTTCCCGTAGGTGAGGTTTGGGAAATGGATAAGATCCTGCGCCTCAAGTCGCTTTGCGACGAAAAGGGTCTTGAGATGGAGGTTATCGAGAGTGTTCCCGTACACGAGGACATCAAGCTCGGTCTTCCCACCCGTGACCGTTACATTGCAAACTATGCAACCACCATCCGCAACCTTGGCAAGGCAGGCGTAAAGTGCATTTGCTACAACTTTATGCCCGTATTCGACTGGTTGCGCACCAATCTGCACACCGAGGCAGAGGACGGCTCCAACGCGCTTTCCTACAACCACGAGGAATTGATGGGCTTGGATCCTCACAACCTGCACCTTCCCGGTTGGGATGAGAGCTACACCTCTGAGGAACTCAACTCTCTTCTCGATGCATACAACGGCATGAGCCACGAGCAACTTTTCGAAAATCTCGTTTACTTCCTCAAGGGCATTATGCCTGCTTGCGACGAGACCGGTATCAACATGGCGATTCACCCCGATGACCCGCCGTGGGATATGTTCGGTCTGCCCCGTATCATTACGGGCATGGATAGCTACGATAAGCTCTTCGCAGCTGTTCCCAACGAACACAACGGCATTACTCTTTGCACAGGTTCTCTCGGTGCAGGACGTGATAACGATATGGTAGCAATGGCTTCCAAGCTGGCAGC
>JAFYRH010000257.1 GCA_017559555.1 Clostridia bacterium | reverse complement strand
TAACCTGCAATTGGTTATCGATAAGGAGAACATGGATATAAAGGTAAATACCGCTTTTGTGATCGGTTGCGGTGTAAAGGTAACCGGTGTTATCGTTGCCTCCGATATGAACAAGTGTGAGATGCAAATGGTATCTTATGAGATTCTTGGCGAATGCCCTGCAGATTATCCTCTGCAAAAGAAGCGTCACAGCCTTGAGTTCCTGAGAACAATGCCTCATCTTCGCGTTAGAACCAACACCATTATGAACGTTCAACGCGTTCGTTCGGCTCTTGCTGCTGCTTCTCACCTCTACTTCCAAAGCAACGGCTACACCTACGTTCACACTCCCCTGATCACAGGCAACGACTGCGAGGGCGGCGGTGAAGTATTCCGCGTTACCACCCAACCTTGGAATGCTCCTGCTAAGACCGAGGAAGATTACTTTGCAGAAGATTTCTTCGGCAAAAAGGCATTCCTCACCGTTTCGGGTCAGCTCGAGGGCGAGGTTGCCGCTATGGCTCTTGGTAAGATCTACACCTTTGGTCCCGTTTTCCGCGCAGAGAACTCCAACACTTCCCGTCACGTATCCGAGTTCTGGCAGGTTGAGCCTGAGGTTGCTTTTGCAGAGCTGCCCGACATTATTGAAATTATTGAAGAATATATCAAGTTCATCGTTGGTTACGTTCTTGAAAACTGCTCCGCAGAAATCGACTTCTTTGAGAAGTTCTTTGAGAAGGGCTTGCGCGAAAAGCTCGAGCTTTTGACCTCTTCCGATTTCCAAGTTCTTGAGTACACCGATGCTATCGAGCTCCTCAAGAAGGCAGAGGGCGCAAACTTTGCATTCGCTCCCGAGTGGGGTGTCGAGCTGCAAAGCGAGCACGAGCGTTGGCTCACCGAGCAAATCTTCAAAAAGCCCGTATTCGTTATCAACTATCCCAAGGATATCAAGTCCTTCTACATGAAGCAAAACGCTGACGGCAAGACCGTTGCGGCTACCGACCTTCTTGTTCCCGGCATTGGCGAACTTGTTGGATGTAGCGAAAGAGAAGCAAACTATGACAAGCTCGTAGCTGCTATGGAAGCACGCGGAATGGATGTTTCCGCTTACTCTCAATACCTTGACCTCAGAAAGTACGGCTCTGTTCCCCACAGTGGCTTTGGTATTGGCTTTGACCGTTTGGTTATGTACGTTACCGGTGTTTCCAACATCCGTGACGTTCTCCTCTACCCCAGAACCCCCAAGGAACTGAAGTAATCATAACAAAAAAGCACTTGCAAAACCGCAAGTGCTTTTTTTGTTAATTGGTGCGAATCGTTCGCTTTTTTGTCTTTTAGAATATTACCTTCAACCAACGCAAGAGGTACACAATCAAAGCGATTGCCACCCAAACAAGGGAAAATGCGATGGACACGCAGAAAAGCGAGAGGAGCGGCAGGTTGACTTGCATCAAACCGCTTACAATGCCGTTTTGCAATCCCAAAAGCATGGTAACGCCTGCAAACACGGCAACAATGCCCGTATACATAAACAGAGCGGTAATGCATCCGCGCAGGTCGGCAAGGCTCAAGGTAATGTGTTGCGAAACAGACAGAATGATCAGAATGCCAACCGTGGCACGGAGAGCATCTGCTTTGAATTGATCGAACAAAGAGAACAAAAGCGAGAAAGAACCCGAAAGAGACTCTTGAATGCTTGCACCCGATTCAACCAACACACGAGAGTTTTCCAAATAGGCGTTCCACTGTGTGGGGAAACAAAGGGTCAGCACCAAAATCATAACTCCGAGTCCGCTGAAAATAGGACCGAAGCTAATGAACAAATTACCAAACACCGCCCAAGGATTTTTGGTATTGTGGCTATGTTCTACGTAGCCGAGTGTGCGAGAACGGCGACTCGGCATCATCAAGAGCTTCATATCGGTAATGCGATGTCCAAAAGGAATGCACATCAGGGCGTGACCCAATTCGTGCACGGGAGTGCCCACAACCGAAGAAGCATAAAAGACCGCCGTTGCAGAGTTGCCTACAAAATACATAAACACCTTGCGTGCAATCCACGCAACAAGACCGCAAACAACCATTACGCCAAGGGTGAGCCCCAATAGTTGTCCTACGTAAATCAAATATTGATCCATAACAGAGTTCCTTTCGTATTATTTAAAATTGACTATCAAACGTCTCGCCCAACTTTTGTGCCATTGCTTGCATACGGTCGGGTTCCACCTTGCAAATTTGGCGGTCGTAGGTTACAAGACCGTTGGTTTCGTCCTCAACGTCACTTACCTGCGTGAGCACGGTTGCGCAAAGTCCACCGTTTTGAATGCAAGGAACGATTTCGTCAAAATAGAGCTTTTCGAGCGCATTGGCAAAGCTCTCGGTGCTTGGGTGTGTGCTGTAACCGTAGTTTTTATCCAAGTTGAAGGAATGTCCCTCAATTTTGCAAGAGTAGCCACCAAACTCAGAGAGCACCAAGGGGAGCTTATCGCACTTGAGGTCAACTTTTCTAAAATAAATGTGCTCACTTTGCACGTCGCTGTGCGGAACCTTAAACCAACCCGAAGCGGTATCCCAAATGCGTGTGGGGTCGTATGCCTTGAATTCGTCATAAACCTTGGATGCGCCGAAATACTGTCCCCACCCCTCGTTAAAAATGGTGTAATAGCAAACAGAAGGGTGATTGTAAAGCAGATCGGTCAGAGCTCGGGCGCCACTCTCAAAGTCGGCGCGACGGCGCGCGCTGACGGTGTGGAAGAATCCGCGTCTCCACCCTGCGGTGGGAAGTGCGGTATCAAAAATGAAGTCATAATGACCGCTGTTGAGCATATCTTGGAAGACGATCATGCCCTGCTTGTCACATTCGTAGTAGAAAACGTCGGGCTCCACCTTGATGTGCTTGCGCAACATATTAAAACCAAGCTCTTTCATTTTGGAAATATCGTAGCGATATCCCTCGGGAGTTGCAGGGGTGTAAATACCGTCGCTGTAATAGCCTTGGTCGAGAAGACCGTGGAAGAAATAGGGCTTGCCGTTGAGGCAAATAAAGGGCTTGCCCGCAACCGTTTGAATATCAACGGTACGCAAAGCAAAGTAAGAATCGATCTTATCCGCGCCATCGGTCAAGGTGAAGGTGTAGAGATGCGGATTTTCGGGGGACCACAAAACGGGGTTTTCGACTTCGATTTCGATGCGGTCGCCCTCATAGTTGTAAACCTTATCACCCTCGGGCAGGTGAAGCGTGAGTGTTTTTTGTGCGTTTCCGCCCGTTGTTTCAACCGTTACCGAGGAGAGCGTGGGGGTAATGCGGAGCGAGGAAATATAACGCTCGGGAACACTCTCAAGCCATACGGCTTGCCAAATGCCATTAATGGGAGTATACCACATTCCGCCGCGTTTTTTGCGTTGCTTGCCGTAAGCAAGTTCAATATCAAGCTGATCGGTCACGCGCACGCGCAAAACGTTTCCGCCGGCCTTGGCAATGTCGGTGACCTCAAAAGTGAACGGCAGATATCCGCCTACGTGCTCACCAAGATAGGTATCGTTGAGCCACACCTCGGCAATTTGGTCAACTGCGCCAAAGTGCAACAAGACCGTCTCTTTTGCAAAATCGGGAGAAAGCTCAAAATACTTTTCATAAACGTATCGCTCGTTTTTTTCAAGCGTTCTCTCAACACCCGAAAGTCTTGTTTCGGGTGAGAACGGAACCCTGATTTGCGAAACAGGGGTAACGACTCCTTTTTTCTCAATGCTCAAATCCCATTCGCCGCAAAGCGAGAGATAGGAGTCGCGCTTCATTTGCGGGCGAGGATATTCCCTCTCCCACTCGTCTCCCGTTGCGGCCTCTTCAAAAGGGGTTGTCAAATCAACCGTGCGAATCGGCTTTTTGGGTCGTAAAACAACCAAAAGAACGGTCAGCACCACCGCCACAACGAGGGCGGCAAGGAAGATGTTTTGGTTGGGCAAAAAAGAGAATGTGCCGTCGTTGTTGGCAACAAGCTCGGCGTTTCTGAGCACCCAGCTACCAATCTTGGGACCAATAACACCGGGAACAAGCACTTGCGCGCAAATGCGAACGCCTTGCAGCATACCTGCCTTGCCGTCGGGGGTGAGGTCACGAATCTTTGCACCAAACACCGCCATACCGCAAAGGTAGCCGCACATCATAAAGAGAGAGCC
>JAFYRH010000256.1 GCA_017559555.1 Clostridia bacterium | reverse complement strand
TATCGACGAGGCTCGTGAAACCGAGGATCAAGAAATTCGTACCGAACTCTACAAAGAGGCTATGGGATACATTCTCGACCTCGCAATCGAGCTTCCCGTATACCAAAGAGACGTGCTTTACGCATACAATTCTAAGGTTATCAACAGCGACTCGCTTCCCGGCGAAATCAATCCTTACACCTCTCCCCTTGACCGTATTTGGGAAATTGAATTTGCAAACTGATTAGCAGTTTGAAAGCATTGGAGTAATTTATGTTAAAATATATACTGAAGAGACTTCTTCTGTCAATATTCATATTACTTGGTGTATCTCTGATTTTGTTCGTGCTGATTCAAAACATGCCCTCCAGCTTCGCTGAAAACAAGATCAACGAAATGAACGCAGGTGGTGCAATTGTCGATCAGTCGACTAAAGACGCAATTATGAAGATGTACGATATGAGCTATGGCGAATGGCTCGGGCGTATCATCACCCTTGATTTTGGAGAAAGCTTTACGCAAAGCATGCCCGTTGTTGACGTTATCAAGAGAGATATGTTCGTCTCCTTTATTGTAGCCGCTCTGGCAACAATTTTTGAGTTTATGATCGCAATTCCTCTTGGTATTACCGCTGCAACACACCAATATTCCTTCCGTGATTATCTTGTTACGGTATTGGTTATGATTGGTATTTCGTTGCCGTCGTTCTTCTTTGGACAAATTCTGAAGGGAATCTTTTCTTCAGGGCTCGGATGGCTACCGTCATCCGGCCTTGGAGACGCAACGCAATCCGCAACGGGTGCCGCCTACGTTTTAGAGTACATCAAATACCTCATATTGCCGATTACTACCGTAGTAATACTCAGTATAGGCGGAAGAATGAGAATGACCCGTACCAATATGCTCGAAGTATTGAGCTCCGACTATATTCGTACGGCAAGAGCAAAAGGCCTCAAAGAGCGTGTTGTTATTTACAAACACGCGTTTAGAAACACAATGATTCCGCTTGTTACAAGCCTTGCGGGATTGTTGCCCTCCCTTTTCTCGGGAGCAATCATCACCGAGCAGATTTTTGACCTGCCCGGTATCGGTAACACAGCCTACAAAGCAATGATCGTAGGTGACGTTCCCGTTATTATGGGATACAATATGTTCCTCGCGTTGCTCAGCATCATCGGTGTGCTTTTGGCAGACTTGATGTACGCTGTAGTTGACCCTCGCGTTAAATTGCAGTAAAGGAGGGGACACGTGATGAAAGATATTGAAAACAATCAAGTTATTGAAGAGTTGGAAAATCCCGCACTTGAAGTAGAAGAAGTAGATGAGCCGCTTGACCGAAACGTGCGCCTGATGTCGCCCACACAAATGGTCGTTCGTCGATTCTTCCGCTCCAAGCTCAGTGTAATCGGCATTGTTATGCTGGTGGCACTGTTCCTGTTCTGCTTCCTTGGCCCCGTTGTTTACAACAAGTGGGGAGAAATCGAGGTTGACGAAAGTCCCATCGTAGAGTACACATCCAAAACCATTCAGTACGAAAAGAATGGAAAAACACATACCATTTATCAAATTACCGAAAAAACCGAAAAAGAGAATGCGCTCGCTCCCTTGAGCTCCGAGCATCCTCTTGGCACCGACGAAACGGGTTATGACGTTTTGACGAGATTGATGTACGGCGGACGTATTTCCTTGATCATCGGTTTCATCTCTGTATTCATCATTACCGTTATCGGTGTTATTATGGGTGGTATTGCAGGATATTTCGGTGGCGTGATTGATAACTTGATCATGCGTATTTGCGATATTTTGATGTGTATTCCCGGATTCCCGATTATGCTGGTATTCGGTACCGTGCTCACCGCTTTCGGTGAAATGGACAACCCCAGCGTTGTTCAAGAATTTATGGGTGACCCCAAATACAGAATTTACTTCCTGATGGCATTCCTGACACTGTTCTCTTGGCCCGGAATTGCACGCCTTGTAAGAGGTCAGATCCTTTCCTTGCGCGAGCAAGAATACATGGTTGCCGCAGAGGCAATGGGATATTCCACCGGTCGTAAGATCTTTAAGCATTTGATCCCCAACATTATGCCCCAATTGATCGTTTCTATGACGCTCAGCCTTGGTAGCATGATTCTTTACGAGGCATCGCTCTCCTTCCTGAATATGGGTGTACAACCGCCTTATGCAGCGTGGGGAACTATGATCAATGCCGCAAGTGACTTGAACATTTTGGAAAACTATATCAATATTTGGGCGCCTCCCGGCATCTGCATCGTCATTGCCGTTCTCGGCTTCAACTTTGTTGGCGACGGTCTCAGAGATGCCCTTGACCCCAAGGCAAGGAGGTAAGCGGTATGGCAGATAAGACAACCAATAAAAAAGACAGTCACTATCTATCAAACAAAGAGATCCGCGCGATTGCAAGAGAAAATCGCAAGGTGACAAGCGCGTTGGAAAAGCATAAGCACAGACACGCAGATGAGAGTGAATTTGTCACCGAGATGAAGGATAAAAACAACATTCTCGAAATCGACAATCTGCATACCTACTTCTACACCGACCAAGGTGTGGTAAAGGCCGTTAACGGTGTATCCTTTAACGTACCCAGAAACGCAACGGTGGGAATCGTTGGCGAATCGGGTTGCGGTAAGTCGGTTACGAGCATGTCGGTTATGCAGCTTATTCAAGGTCCTACGGGTCAAATCGTTTCCGGTCAAATCAGATTCAATTCCGAAGATTACATAAGAGATAAAAAAGGCAACCCCATTCCGGTAGAGGATGCCGACGGCAACGTGCACTTTGAAACCGAAGAAAAGGTTTACGATATCGCAAATATGCCTATAAACGAAATTTACCGCATCAGAGGCCGCCAAATCGCAATGATCTTCCAAGAGCCTATGACTTCTCTCAATCCTGTATTTACCATTGGTAATCAGCTTGATGAGGTTACCTTCATTCACGTTCCCGGTGCAACCAAGGAGATGGCGAAAAAGGCATCGATGGAGATGCTTGAGCTTGTCGGTATTGCAGCACCCGAACACGTATACAACTCTTATCCTCACGAGCTTTCCGGCGGTATGAGACAGCGTGTTATGATTGCAATGGCATTGGCTTGCAATCCGAGATTGATTATTGCGGATGAGCCTACCACAGCGCTCGACGTTACCATTCAAGCACAAATTCTCGATCTCTTCAGAAGCTTGAAGAATAAGATCAACGGTTCTATTTTGCTCATTACCCACGACCTTGGCGTTGTTGCCGAAATGGCAGATTACGTTGTTGTTATGTACGCAGGACGCGCGATCGAGCAGGGAACTGTGCGCGAGATCTTCCACGATCCCAAGCACCCCTACACAATCGGTTTGCAAAAATCCAAGCCTACAATGGATTCTGATTCCGACCAGTTATTCAATATTCCCGGCAATGTTCCCAATCCTGTGAATATGCCGAACCATTGCTATTTTAAAGAGCGTTGCTCCAAGTGCACCAAAAAGTGCTCGGGCGAATACCCCGGCATGGTGCAACTCAGCCCCACGCACTTTGTAGCATGTCATCTTTACACAGAGGAGGGGGAACAACATGGCTGAAACAAT
>JAFYRH010000255.1 GCA_017559555.1 Clostridia bacterium | reverse complement strand
TATATCATCAAGCCGCAGGAAGATACACGCTAACGCGTGATGAGATACAGCCCCGCAGGGGCTGATGATATGCACCGCACTTCGCGCGGCGATGATATGCCAAGCCTGCGGCTTGGATAAAAAAGAAGTAACTTTTGGTAGACAAAAGTTACTTCTTTTTTGGCGGAGAAGGAGAGATTTGAACTCTCGCGCCGGGATAACCGGCCTACACCCTTAGCAGGGGCGCCTCTTCGGCCTCTTGAGTACTTCTCCATATACTCACGCGCAAGCGGCCGTTTGCAGAAACTTGCGACATCGCTTATTATACACTATTTTTATCCTTTTGTCAACCCCCTTTTTTATCTTTTTTAAATTCTTTTTTATTCGCAAGACAATTCATCTACCAAGCTACAAGTAGCAGAGTTCAAATCTCGTTTTCTACATCCTCTGTGCCCTCCTCTTTTATCCCATCTTGACATTTCTATAAAAATCTGTTAAAATATACATAAGTCTGCGCTCAAAAGAGAGCGGATGGAAAGGAGAAAATTATGAAACCTAACGGCAAACTCAGCGTTATGACCAAGATGAAGTACGGCGTTGGAGACTTTGGCATGGCTGTTGTTACGGCAATGCTGCAATTCTCTATGCTCTTCTATTACACCGATATCGTTGGTGTAAACCCTGCTTGGGCAGGAACTGCGATCCTCATTGGCAAAATCACTTGGGACCTTGTAAACGACACTCTGTTTGGCTACCTCGAAGACAAAACCAAATCGAGATGGGGTAAACGCAGACCCTACCTCATTTTTGGCGCTCTCCCCTTTGCACTCTCTTTTTGGGGCGTGTTCTCTATTCCCCAAGGAATTGAAAACGAATTCCTTTGCATCCTGCTCATTGTTGGCAGCTTTATCCTTTTTGACACCTTCCACACCCTGACGGCTACCGCATACTCGGCTATGACCGCAGAAATTACCGAAGATTATAACGAGCGTACCTCCCTTTCTACCTACCGTATGGTATTCTCGGTTATCGGTTACATCTCTGGCGCAGGACTCAGCGGCACCCTCGCGAGTGTATTCAGCAACGCTTTTGGCATTACCATTCACCAAGGTTGGAGCCTTGTCGGTCTTGTTTTTGGTGTTCTTGGCGGTCTTTCTATGCTCATCCCCGGCTTGTTCCTCAAATACGAGCCCGCAGTTGAAAGCAAGCCCAGCGAACTCCCTCCCTTCAAGTCCATTATTTCCACCTTTAAGAACAAACCCTTTGTAAGCTACATCATCGTTACCTCAATTATGTCTATCAGCTTTACTATGGTAACGGCTATGCTCAACTATTACATCAACCACCAACTCCATATGGAAGAATCCGGTCTGCTCGTTATGCTCGCTATGATGGGTACGCTCGCCGTTTTCCTTGTTCCCTGCGGCATTCTTTCCGGCAAAATCGGCAAAGCAAAAACCTATGCGGTTGGTCTTACCATTGCTTCCGCGGCACTCATTGTGGTATTCTTTATGCCCGTAGGCCCCAGCCCCCTCATCTACATTTTGGCGGCAATTGCAGGTCTTGGCTTCTCGGCACAATGGGTTTGCCCGCACTCGATGATCCCCGACGTTATCGAATACGACGAATTGATGACGGGTGAACGTCGCGAAGGCGTTTAC
>JAFYRH010000254.1 GCA_017559555.1 Clostridia bacterium | reverse complement strand
GGGAATTGGCGATGCTTTGGAGCGCATTTGCGATATGCCGTCCTGCACACTTGTGATTGCAATCGGTGATGAGGGGATCTCTACGCCGCGTGCTTATGCCGCTTTGGATGAAAAATATGACTTTTTCAAAGAAAAAAACGATCCTGATGCGGTAGTTTTCGAGCTGATCGATCTTTGGAAAAACGATGCGCTTTCTGCATCCTGCTCTTGCTTTTACAATGTTTTTGAGAGTGTTGTTCCCAAAGAAAATGCCGATGTTGATGCCATCAAACGCATCATGCGCGAAAACGGCGCTATGCAGGCGATGATGAGCGGTAGCGGACCGTCCGTCTTTGGTGTTTTTGAAGAGCAAAACGAGGCAGAACAAGCTTGTTTTGTTCTGCAAGAAAAAGGATACAAAGCTTTTGTTTGCCATCCTCGCGGAGAATATAACGATTAAATGCAATGATTTTTGCGTTTGTTCACACGTAGTTCATAACAAAGGTGTAACATATACGTAATTTTGTAATTATGCGCGCACCGCATAAGAAAGGAACCCAAATTGAAAGAAAAAAATGAATTGATTGCTTGTCGCCGTAAGACTTCTATCGGTGGTCAGGCTTTAATGGAGGGCATTATGATGCGCGGTCCTAAAATGACCGCAATGGCTGTCCGCAATACAAAAGGCGAAATTGTTGTGGAGGAGTTTGAAACCACAAGTGCAAAGCGCCCCGCATTTTGCCGTTGGCCCATTATCCGTGGCATTCTCGGCTACGTTGATGCAATGACGCTCGGTTATAAGTGCCTTATGCGCTCCGCAGAGCTTTCCGGCTTGGAAGATGTAGTGGAAGAAAAGCCCAAAAAGAAAAAGAACAAAAAGGGAAGTGCGGAACCCGTTGAAGAAACTACCGCATCCCAAACCGAAGAACAAACATCCACAGAAAAGAAAGAAGATAAAATGCCCGCATGGATGATGACACTTGTTTCGGTCGTCAGTGTTGTGCTCGGCTTTGGCTTGGCAATCGTCCTCTTTATGCTTTTGCCTACGTTTTTGTATGGACTTGTAGCCCCCTTTATCGAGGGAGATAATCTTATTCTCAATTCCATTTGGAAGTCCGGTATCGAGGGCGTTCTTAAGGTCGTTTTGCTCGTTGGATATATGGCGGCTATCTCCTTGATGAAGGATATTCGTCGCACCTATATGTATCACGGTGCCGAGCACAAAACCATTTTCTGCTACGAAGCAGGCTTGCCTCTCACCGTTGAAAACGTGCGCAAGCAAAACCGTTTCCATCCCCGTTGCGGTACCTCTTTCTTGATCTTAATGCTTCTTGTCAGCATTTTCATCTCTTTCTTTATCGACCCCATTTCTGCCGCAATCACAGGAGAGGTTCTGCCTCTTGGCTTGCGTGCACTTGTCAAGCTCGCATTGATTCCCATCATTGTGGGTGTCGGTTATGAGCTCATCAAGTTTGCAGGCAGACATGATAACGCACTCACACGTATCATTTCCATGCCCGGTGTTTGGCTCCAACATCTTACTGTTTTTGAGCCCGATGATGCGATGATCGAGTGTGCGATTACTGCCGTTGAACGTGTTATTCCCGATGACGGAAGCGATAATTGGTAAGAGGGGACACTATGAATACAGAATTGATCAAACAACAAGCAAAAAGTGCTGTCGCCGAGCTTATTTCGGTAGCGGGATTGCAAAAAGGAGACATTCTCGTTGTGGGATGTTCTTCCTCCGAAATTGTGGGCGAGACCATTGGTCACGGCTCCAGCATCGAGGCGGCAGAAGCTGTTTTCGAGGCAATTTATCCCATTTTAAAAGAGCAGGGCATTTATCTTGCGGCACAATGCTGCGAGCATCTTAACCGTGCTCTCATTATTGAAAACGAATGTGCCAAGACCTATGGTCTTGAAAAAGTTTGTGTTGTTCCGCAACCCAAAGCAGGCGGCTCCTTTGCCACCACCGCATGGGCTCGTTTCGAGTCTCCCGTAGCCGTTGAGGAAATTCGCGCACAGGCCGGGCTCGACATTGGCGGCACGCTTATCGGTATGCATCTCTGTCGCGTTGCAGTTCCCGTACGACTTGAGCAAAAGAATATTGGCAATGCAATTCTTTTGGCGGCTCGCACGCGTCCGAAATACATTGGCGGCATTCGCGCTAAGTACGAATAAAGAAGAGAAGTTAAATTTGGGATTCTTTTGCAAGAAAAAAACAAAAAATATCCCGAAGTCTATTGACAATGCACACTTTAGTGTGTTATAATGAACTGAATTTTGTTTTTGACAGATTTAGCGACCCTTCCGAGCGCTTTGCTCGGCAACAGAAAGGAGTGACAGTCTCTTATGGAGATAGCAATCATTGCTCACGACCTGAAAAAAGAATTGATGACTGAGTTTTGCATCGCATATTGCGGCATTCTCTCAAAGCATAACCTCTGTGCTACCAGCATCACCGCAAAGTATATCTCTGACGCTACGGGTCTTGAAATCGAGCGTCTGATGGCAGGTATTCACGGTGGAAAGCAACAAATCGCATCCCGTATTTCTTGCAACGAGATCGACGTACTTCTGTATTTTAAGGATACACGTCCCGATTCTCAAATGGAAGAGATCGACACCGAGTTGTTGCGCCTTTGCGACCTTTACAACGTGCCGGTAGCAACCAACATTGCAACGGCAGAGGTCATTGTTACCGCGCTTGACCGCGGTGACCTTGATTGGCGCGAGATTTACAATCCTCGTTCTGCTTACAATCGCGCTAACAAAAAGCAACCTGCGCCTTTTTCCTTTGACGATTGATTCGTCAAACGGTTCGGACACGTCCTACGTGCCGCGCATCCGCAGAGAATAGACCGTTTCCCGTCTGGGATTCGCTGAAAGGTCTTGATGCTACGCCAATAGGGTACCACCAAACCGCAAAATTTCATACGAATGAAGTAAAACGTCCGGGTGGAACCGTGCGGAATTGATCCACACCCCGAACAGAGCCTAAGGGTATCTGTCGAGGTGTGGCTTTTTTAATGCAGAATGCAGAGTGTAGAGTGTAGAGCTTATTTGTTTTATATTTTTCTCACATATATGAAAGGAATTCAATTATGAAAATCAAAATTTTGGATCAAGTAAGAGAATACGATGCTCCCGTAACCGTATACGATGCGGCTCGTGATATGGAGCTCATTACCCGTGCCGTTATCGGTGCGCAAATAGACGGTGAAACCGTTGCTCTTACCAAAGAACTGACCGCAGATGCCGAAGTAAAGCTCCTCACCTTTGAGGATGCCGCAGGCAAGCAGTTGTTCCGTCACACTGCGGCACACATTTTGGCGCAAGCAGTAAAGAGACTGTATCCCGCTGCAAAGCTGACCATCGGTCCTGCTATCGACAACGGCTACTATTATGATATCGATTCCGAGGTTCCTTTCGGTACCGACGCACTCAAGGCAATCGAGGGCGAAATGAAGAAGATCGTTAAGGAAAACCTCAAAATTGAAAGATTTGAACTCCCCAGAGCAGAAGCAATCGCTCTGATGCAAGAAAAGGACGAGCCTTACAAGGTTCAACTCATCGAAGAACTCCCCGAAGATGCTGTTATCAGCTTCTACCGTCAGGGTGAATTTACCGACCTTTGCGCAGGTCCTCACCTCTTTAGCACAGGTGCGGTTAAGGCGTTCAAGCTGACACAATGCACAGGTGCATACTGGAAGGGCGACCAAAAGAATAAGATGCTTCAACGTATCTACGGTATCGCATATCCCTCCAAGGATGAAATGAACGCGTACCTCCAACAACAAGAAGAAGCCCTCAAGCGCGACCACAACAAGCTCGGTCGTGAGCTTGAACTTTTTACCACCGTTGATACCATCGGTCAAGGCTTGCCTGTACTGCTTCCCAAGGGTGCGCGTGTTGTTCAACTCCTGCAAAGATGGGTAGAGGACGAGGAACAAAAGAGAGGCTATCTGCTTACCAAAACACCTTTGATGGCAAAGAGAGATCTTTATAAGATCTCCGGTCACTGGGATCACTACCGTGACGGTATGTTCATCCTTGGTGATCCCGATGATGAAACCAAGGAATGCTTTGCACTCCGTCCCATGACTTGTCCTTTCCAATATCAGGTGTTCCTGAACAAAAAGCGTTCTTACCGCGATCTGCCTATGCGTCTTGGCGAAACCTCTACGCTCTTCCGCAACGAGGATTCGGGCGAGATGCACGGCTTGATTCGTGTTCGTCAGTTCACCATTTCCGAGGGTCACTTGGTAATCCGTCCCGACCAACTCGAAGAAGAGTTCAAGGGCTGTCTCGACCTTGCAATGTATATGCTTGACACCATGGGACTCAAAGAGGATTGCTCCTTCCGCTTCTCTCAATGGGATCCTGCACGCACCGATAAGTACGAAGGCACTCCCGAGCAATGGAACGAAGCACAATCCATTATGCAAAGATTGCTCGACGAAAACGGCATCAATTATGCAATCG
>JAFYRH010000253.1 GCA_017559555.1 Clostridia bacterium | reverse complement strand
GAAAAAGATGAGAGGAACGGCATCTTTCGTTCCTCTCGAATTTCTTATAACATATCGAAAATATGATAATAGTGAATCGGGATCGCGCTCCACCCGTGGCAAAGGCTTCCCGCACCGCTAAATGCGGATTCACCGTCGATGGTCTCCCAAAAAGAGGTCGCACCGCAGGATAGCATATGCCCGTAGGTTTTGCGAATGTGCTCTAAAATATAGTCCTTGCAATTGGCATCTCGCGTGAGCAGAGCATCAAAAACAAAGGTGAGCATCGAAAGAGATGCGGGAATCAAACGCGCATCGTTTTTGATTGCATCAACAGTTCGCCCGTCGCCAAGACCAACAAGCAGCGCCATTGCGTTACCGAGTTGAGATGCACTCTCGCCACTTGCGGGCGAAAGAACGAACACACCGCTCTCGCGATTCAGAAAGGTTTCTTCGATCGCGCGCTTGATGCGTTCAACGTCTACTGTAAATGACTCCCCTATCATATCGCAAAGCTTGGAGAAATATTGGCAAGAATAGACGAACGCGCAGTTGAGAATGAGGTGATACCGTTCATCCTTTGCCGCTCCGTCACTGTTTGGGGTCCACTCGTAAAAGTTCCAATAGGGTGACGGGAATTCGGCAAGCAGTCCGTTTTGGTCGATACGCGAGGCGAATTCCTTCATAAATCGCTTGATGGTGGGCATTACCTCACCGAGAATACTTTTGTCACCCGTGTGCTGAATGTATTCATACACGGCAACGGGATACATCAAACTAAAGAACGGAATAGCAGGCGTGTTGACAGCGGGATAGGTCAATTCCAACAAACCGTCGGGACGTGTTCCTTTTGCCATAAACACGAGGTTGGCACGCTGAAAATCTGTCTCCTTGAATGCGTGATAACCGCAGAGCATTTGGTTGCGGCTATCCAACACGTAGAGCGCCTGCTCACGCCAAGGACAATCTTCATAATGCAAATTCATACAAAGACGCAAAGTACGCACGCAAGTATCATAAATACGCGCATCCAAGCCCGTGAGCGAGTGTTCTTTTTCGGTAACGGGATAGAGCGCCGGCAAAAGACCGATGGAGAAAACCTCTACTCCCTCGGGGACTTTGACCTCTAAATATCGTGCCGCTACGCGGATGAAGAACTGTTCGAAATAATGTTCCCCTGCATCATATTGAAAGTCGAGAGAAAAATCGCGGTGACCGATGCGTTGGCGCACACCACCGTCGGCAATGTGCTCACCGTAAACCACTTGCAACTCCCCTGCCTCTTTGGTGCGTATGCGCAAAAAGAGATAGCCTACGCTCTCACGGCCGAGGTCATAGAGAAGCCTTGTGTGAGAGATGCGCTCTCCCTCGATCGCTTGTCCAAGCACCGTTTTCAGCACAGGTCGGGGTTTGATGTTGTACGTCTTTTCTACAAGAACACACTCGCTTTCGATAAATTCGTTACCGCTGCGCATACCGGAGGTCAATCCAAGCTGCACGGTGATTTTTCGATCGAGATGCTGCAAATAGCGGTTGTCGTAGCCACCTTTTGTATTTTCATTGCTCCAAAGAATATCCCTCTCCCCCACGCGCAAGGAGAAGATAGCCCCTGCCCCATCGTCGATGTGGGTGGCACAGTTGATACCCTCGTAGCGCACGGTGATGCGGATGCGGTTATTTCCATTTTGGCTGTGGGGAGCAAGGTCGATCTCGTCGTAGTATTTCTCGGTCGGGTATCCTGCAAATTGACCAAATGCTACGCGTTTTTCGTTGACATAAAGAATGTAATCGGTCTCTGCGGCAAGAAAAAGGCGTACCTCCTCACCGCTCCAATCATATTCCCCTTCAAAGTAAGCATACTCGTTTTGTTGCGGATGGGAATTGATCCATATCCACTTGGCGTTGGAAGAAATCATATCGCACCTTCTCTGTGTTTTACCATTCCAATTGCGAAAGAGCATCGGTCAGAGATGTTCCCTCTTCAAGATAAATATCGGATGCCGCAACCAAACGTTCTTGGGCAGTTTGATGGCTGTCATAAACGCCAACCGTGGCAAATCCTGCGTTCTTTGCGGTCTCAAGTGCGAGGGCGGAATCCTCAAATACAACGGTCTTGTCGACAGGGGTACCCATCACCTTTGCGGATGCCAAAAAGACGTCGGGGCGTTCTTTGCCAACACCGATATCCGAGCAAGAAATAACGGTTTCGGGCGTGAAGAATTCGGCAAGATTGCATTTTTCCAATGCGATATTCAAATAGCGACGGTCGGTGGCGGATGCAAGGCACACACGCACGCCGCGTTCGCGAAGAGCCATCAAAAGCTCGCGCGCTCCCGCCTTGGGAACGACCACGGTGCTGTAAAAACGTTCTACGTATTCTGCGGCAAAGTTATCAAACTCCTCGGCACTGCAAGGAACGCCCAAATACCCGTGCAGATAAGCAATTGCCTGACTGAAGATCATTGTGCGAACGTGCGTATCGAAATGCTCGGCATCCATTTTGAATGCAGGGTCACCAAAATAGCGTTCTCCCATATCGCGCCAAAAACAATCCCAAAAGGATAAGGAATCGACAAGTGTTCCGTCCATATCAAAAATTGCGCCTTGAATTTTCATAAAATATCCCCTTTTTCTTATACGTGTTTCTTTTCAATAGACATTATATCATTTTTGGGGGAAAATTGCAAGCGGATGGGAGAAAAAACAGAATGGCGTATGAAAGAAAACAGCGTGTAAACTTTCACAGACCAAACAAACCTTTCCAATATAGGTCGTCCTGAGCAAGGAATGCCTTGCTGATTGTTTGTTTTGTGGTGTGCGTTTCTTTTCGGGAGGAGCAAGCCCCTCCCCTACCGGTTGAAATGAAGCACACGGAAATCCGCTCGTTTTCGGGAGGCGGAACGCCTCCCCTACAAATAAAAATTAAAGTTAACTTGTAGGGGACGACCTCCCGGGCGTCCCGAAAAAACAAGCGGTTATCGTGTGCGAAAACGGGCGACCAAAGGTCGCCTCTACGAGTACACCTTTAATTCTGCATTCTGCACTCTGCACTTTTCTCCACCTATTGCAATTCGGTCGCTTTTGTGATATAATAAAAATACAGAAAACAAAAAAGAGGCTATTATGGAGAAAAAAACCTTCCAAAAACCAAAATTCGGTTTTACCAATAACCAACTCAAAATCATTGCCATGGTGAGCATGCTGTGCGACCACGTGGGGCTTTTGTTCTTCCCCGAGGTGGATATCTTCCGCATCATTGGCAGAATTGCCTTCCCCATTTTCGCATATATGATTGCAGAGGGGTGTCGCTACACCAAAAACCGCGCAAAATATCTCGGTATGATTGCAGGCATGGGCATTGTTTTTCAACTTGTTTATTTGGTGGCAATGGGGAGCCTATACCAAGGAATTCTCGTTACCTTTTCGCTTGCTATCATCACCATTTATGCCATCGACGGTATTCTAAAATCCAAAAAACTTTGGTGCGTTTTGGCATCGGTTGCATCTCTTGCCTTTGTAGTAGCGTTTGTGTTTGTTCTCCCCATTCTCCTCAAGGGAACCGACTTTGATATCGACTACGGTTTTTGGGGAATTTTGTTGCCCGTTGCCGTTTACTTCTTACCCAACCGCATTGCAAGAACCATCGGCACAGCTCTCCTTTTGTTGGCAAGAGCCATTCATTACACGATAGTCCCTGTAGCACTCGGAACCCTGCAATGGTTTGCGCTTTTATCCGTTCTCTTCCTTGCCCTTTATAACGGCGAGCGCGGACGCGCAAAGATGAAATACGTGTTTTACATCTTTTACCCCGCGCATCTCGTAATTCTTTACGGAATTGCCATTTTGATGCTTGTATTGAAATAACAAAAAATGCCGCACTTTTTGGGAAGTGCGGCATTGCTTTTTATTGTTCTTTTTTCTTTTTGAATACGAGCCATTTGCTCAAAATGTAGTTGCAAACAATCACCACAACAGCTGCTACAAGCTTGGACGCAAGCTCACAGAGGTTGACTGTCTTGCCAAAAAGCTCTGCCGCCGTCCACGCAGGAATGATCGCGCCGAGTCCCAATGTCAAACCAAGGGTGATAACGTAATCGAGGCCGAGCGTAACAACGCGTCCGCCCGCAAAAGGCATCAGTTGTTTCCAAAGCGAAACGGCTTTATCGGCATCAGTAAACACCCAAGCGCGGTTGGTAAAAAAGGCAAACAGAACGGCGCACACCCATTGAATGATTTGCGCCACTGTATAAAGCGCAAAATAGCGAGCAGATGCCGTCTCCCCCGCGGGAATATGAAAGATGCCGCGACCGCCAAGCAAAACCGCATAGTAGACGCCCCAACCAACAAAGGTTGTCAGCACTCCAAAAATGAGATACAACAGCACCTCGCGATACTTTGTGCATAATGCTTTTATTTTTTGAATCATGCTCAATCCTCTTTTTTCCAAGTGGTTCCTTCTCTGGTGTCAACCAGAACAATTCCCTTTTCCAAGAGGTATGCGCGAATGCGGTCTGCCTCTGCAAAATTCTTTGCAGCCTTTGCTTCCTTGCGTGCCAGGATGAGCGCTTCGATTTCGGCTACGAAAGGATCATCGGTTGCAGGTGCTTCTGCAGGTTCTTCTTTGGTCTCGTTCAGCTTAGCTGCGTTCTCAAGCAGGTTGAGGCAAAGAACGGTATCAAAATCGGCAAGAGCCGCTTTTTTGGTAGCGTCATTGGTTTTTGCCTTGAGAACGTCATAAACAGCAGTTACTGCCAAAGAGGTATTCAAGTCGTTGTCAAGAGCCTTAACAAATCCTGCCTTGAGCTCGGCAAGAACGGCTTCGTCAACAGCGCCGTCATCCTTAAGGGATGCAATGCGCGCGATGAGCTTGTTGTATGCAACCTTTGCGTTCTCCATGTTCTCCCAAGAGAAAACAAGAGACTTGCGGTAGTGGGATTGCAGGCAGAAGAAACGGTAAACCATGGGGTCAAATCCCTTTTCAACAAGGAGAGAAACGGTCAAAAATTCGCCCTTGGATTTGCTCATCTTGCCGGAGTTTGTGTTGAGATGCAGAACGTGAACCCAGTAGTTGCACCACTTGTGGCCAAGATATGCCTCGGACTGTGCAATCTCATTGGTGTGGTGAGGAAATGCGTTGTCGATACCGCCGCAGTGAACGTCAAGACGCTCACCGAGGTGCTTCATACTGATGCAGGAGCACTCGATATGCCAACCGGGGTAACCAATGCCCCAAGGGCTGTTCCATTTGAGTTCTTGGTCGTCAAACTTAGACTTTGTAAACCAAAGAACGAAGTCTGCCTTGTTCTTCTTGTTGCCGTCAGCTTCAACACCGTCACGAACGCCAACTGCAAGGTCTTCTTCTTCAAAGTTGTTAAAGATATAGTATTGCTCAAGCTTGGAGGTGTCAAAATAAATGTTGCCGCCCGCCTCGTAAGCAAAGCCTCTTTCGAGAAGCGACTCGATGACCTTGATAAACTCATCAATGCAAGAGGTCGCGGGTTCTACAATCTCGGGGTAGCGGATGTTGAGCGCCTTGCAATCCTCAAAGAATTTTTCGGTGTAGAATTGCGCGATTTCCATAACGGTCTTCTTTTCGCGCTTTGCGCCCTTGAGCATCTTATCCTCGCCCGTGTCGGCATCGGAGGTCAAGTGGCCGACGTCGGTGATGTTCATAACGCGAGTTACGTCGTAGCCGCTGTAACGGAAGTAGCGGTCGAGAATATCTTCCATAATGTAGGTACGCAGGTTACCAATGTGTGCAAAGTGATAAACCGTGGGACCGCAGGTGTACATGCTAACCTTGCCGGGCACGTTGGGAATGAATTCTTCTTTTGTTCTGGTTGCAGAGTTGTAAAGTTGCATAATCTATCTCCTTTTGCGGAAAAATTCCGTGTGTAGTGTTTCGTTTTTAACGGATGCTTCGCATCCTACACCTCATCACCCGCATTCTGCGGGAGCTGTCTCGCCGCGGCTCGGTCACGCTCGTGTTTTGACAGTCCACCGGACTGTCATTCATTACACTCGCGCCGCTTCGCTACCTCAAGGGGAAGCCTTAAGGGAGTTTTGCGGTCACTTTTTTACGAACACAAAAAACCATTACATAAAGGGAGCGCGGATGCGAGCCTTCCCCTTGAGGGGAAGGTGGATTGCAAAGCAAGACGGATGAGGTGTAGCCATCGAAGATGGCGTCAGGTTTTATTTCTTCTTTTGCTGCGGTTTCTTTTTCTTTTTGGCAACAGAGAAGCCGAAGGTGCCTATCTTTTTGCCAAGCTCAAAATAGGTGCCGTGCGCGTAAGCGACAAGCCCTGCGCGATCGAGATGAAGTTTTCCGTCCGCATCGATGAGAGACTCATCAACGTCAACGGCAACGATATCGGCAAGGAACATATCGTGCGAACCAAGAGGGATGATATCCGTCACACGACACTCCAAAACGAGGGGGGAGTCCGCAAGGATGGGACACCCAATCTCGCTTGCTTCTTCTTTGGAAAGTTTACATCGTTCAAACTTGTCGATCTTGGCTCCCGTGTGCACACCGCAAAAATCGGCGGCGCGAACGAGATCCTGCGTGGTGAGGTTGATAGCAAACTCACCGCTCTCTTTGATCAGCCCGTAAGAATGACGCGAGGGGCGAACCGAAATATAGGTTTTAGGTGGAATGGTATTTGTAATTCCCGTCCACGCAACGCAAAAGACGTTATCCTTGCCATCGTGCGAGCAGGTCACCATTGTAGGCGGCACAGGTGCGAGCATCGCTCCGCCACGCCATTTGACCTTTGCCATCGTGTCACTCCTTTCCAAAAGCTTTCAAATAGTTATTCAGTATATTATACCATATTAAAAAGGCGTTGTCAAGTTGACGGATAAGAAAGAGTGGGATTTTATTTGGCAAAGCTATTGACATTCCCCTGCAAATGTGATAAAATGATTGGGTAAAAAACAAATATGTAAACAGTATGCATCAATATGGAGGCATATTTCGCCTTTGGCGAATATACCCACACTCAAGCCTCGACAAGCAAGCTTGTCGATCTTCGAGCGGGGTATGCGCAGCGGATTCGACGAACAAGGTTCGTCGAGCCACATCTCTAAAGCTCCGTAGATATGATGCAACTGTGTTGCATCATAT
>JAFYRH010000252.1 GCA_017559555.1 Clostridia bacterium | reverse complement strand
TGGGTGTTTCGGAAAATGAAGAGCATCCCCTTTCCACCAAATGCACATCTGTTATCGATTGGCTCGACAAAATGCGTCGATTGGCAGATTCACAACCGGCAGACCGCTTTTTGCGCCTGTTGTATCAAGAAGATCGCGTAGCGCATTTGGCGGATAAACCCGTTCTTTTGTATCTTCACGAGCAGGCTCGCGTTTATCAAAAGAATGCATTTTGCGGTCTTTACGGTTTCCTTTCTCACTTTGCCAAACTGCTTGAGGGAGATAAACTCTCGGCTGAGGGATTCGGTTCGGCGCAGGATGCCGTAACCGTTATGACCATTCACCACTCCAAGGGTCTTGAGTTCCCCGTTGTCTTTTTGGCATCGATGGGATCCCCCTTTAACAAAGATGACATCAAAAAAAGCCTGCTCTATCACTGTGAGGTCGGAATCGCCTGCCGCCTTTACAACGAAGATGCCGCAAATCTTGAAGATACCGCACTTCGTGCGGCACTTTGTCTCAAGGTCGACCAAGAACAGGTTGAAGAATCGATTCGTACACTCTACGTAGCGCTCACACGCGCAAGAGAGCGTATGTACGTCAGTGGAACGCTTGCCGGCAAATGGGAAACGGCTATGACAAACGCATCCCTCATTCATCGCGGTAATCGCGCATCTATCCTTGGCGCATCCACTATGCTTTCCTGGATTTTAGCGGCAGTTTACGAGGGCGGTTCGCTTTCTGATGAGCTCCCCTTGACAATGATCCGCCCCGCGTATGGCGAGGTGGAACCTGGACTTCCCCTATCTGTCGGCGCGACTGCGCCCGAACAAGAGGCATCCTACTCGCCCGTTGCCAAGCGTTATGCGGCTATTTATCGCGCAAAAGAAGCAATGCAATATCCGTATGCCTTTTTGCAAGGATTGCCCACAAAGGCGGCTGCATCCAAATTAAATGCCAACCTTTTGGATATGCTGTGCGATGAGGATAATGAAGAGGGGGCGCTGATGGCACAAATTGAGCTTTTGCAAAGCGCAACACCTCCGTTTGATAGTCTTTTGCAAGCGCAAGAGCGCCCGAGTGCCACCGAAGTTGGTAGTGCTACACACGCATTTTTGCAATTTTGCAATTATGAGCGGCTGATGGCGACTTCCCCTGAGGAAGAGGCCGAACGGTTGGTAACGGACGGCTTTATGAGCCGCCGCGCGGTAGATATTTTGCACTTCAAACAACTCAAGGCATTTTGCAAGAGTGATTTGATGTCTTTGATTCAATCAGCAACAAAGATAGAACGCGAATTGAAATTCGGCATCTTAACTCCAATGCGTACTCTGACACAAAACGAAGAGTTAGCCGCTCAACTCGGCGAAGAAACACTGTTCGTGCAGGGCTCCATCGACCTGCTTTTGACAATGCCCGACGGTCGTTTGATTCTCGTCGACTACAAAACGGACCACATCAGCGATGAAGAACGTGCAAATCCTGCACTCCTTGCAAAGCGCTTAAAAGATCGCCACGGACATCAGCTCTCTTGCTATGCCGATGCGGTACGCGAGCTTCTTGGTTGCGCCCCCGACGAAATGCGTATTTATTCCCTGCCCTTGGGCGCAAGCTTACAATTATAAAAAACGAGCAAGAACTCGCACTTTGAGTTCTTGCTCTCTTTTTATTTTTGCTTTGTGGCATATCCGTAGCTTTGGGCGTACTCTTCGGCATAGGAACCCGCTTGGCAAACAAAGGTGATTTTGGCATTGCAATTTTCAAATGCACCATACTCGATTTTGGAAACACTTTCGGGCACTTCCACCTTGCACAAGGCAATGCAACCGCGAAAAGCAAACCAACCGACATACTCAAGTGTTTTTGGGAAAATCACTTTTTCCAAGGTCACATTGTTTTCAAATGCGGTGTCGGCTATTTGCGTAACGGGACAACCACCGATTTCTTCGGGAACAGAAACAACCTTTTCGCTTCCAACGTAAGAAACGATGATGATTTTCCCATCCTTTGCGGTGTAGCGAAAATCGGATGGCGGTGCGGCTTCCGGAACGCCTAAGGCAATTTCCAATTCTTCAATGCGAGATTCGTATTCTACTCGCGCGGTAGCGTGGGCATCTTTGAGGGAAAGAATCTCCTTTTGAAGTTCAACAACAAGCATTTGATAATACTCTGCACGTGCTTCGGCGGCGTCTAAGGCAATTTGGTCGAGGGGATTGGATGTATCGATTGACGGACTGGAAGCTTGCGGTGCTTCTCCTCCCTCTCCCTTCGCGCATCCGCAAAAAAGCAAAGATAAAAGCAT
>JAFYRH010000251.1 GCA_017559555.1 Clostridia bacterium | reverse complement strand
TCGAGAAGTGTTTGAGCAACGCCGGATTCGTAGAGAACCTTTACAGCTTGCTTGTAGTCAACCATGGAAAGGATTGCGCGAACGTCAAGATCTCTAACAAATCTTTCGATTTCAACAAGCTTGGTAAAGTCACCGCTTTGAACAAAGGTGAGAACCGCACTGATAATCGCCTTAACGTCAAGAGACTTAACAAAGCCGGTAACGTCTACGTACTTTACAGCATTCTTGTAGCCGCCAATTGCACCGATAACAGCCTTGATACCAATAGCATCAATAGCTGCACCGTAGCTGTTGAGGCAAGCAACAACATCCGCAGAGGAGATGAGGCTATTGTCAAGAGCATCGGTAATTTGAGCCTTGATAACGTCAACCTTAACAAGGTTAGCATAGCCGTAATCAGCAGCAAGTGCATCTACGCTGATGATATCATTAGCGATCAGTTCTTGAACAGTGATAATACCGTCATTGAGCAAGCCTTCAGCATTGTCTGCTTCATTGCCAAAGTATTCACCAAGAACTTCAAAGGTGAAACGGTCGGAATTTGCTTCGATGAAAGCTTTCAAAGCATCCTCGTTAACGTATTGAGCCGCCAATGCAGCATAACCGATAACGTTTTGGATGTAGGCAAGGTTTGCAGCAGCCTCAACGTCAATACCGTTGAGTGCAACAGCCTTATCAAGATCAACGATTTCGAAAAGCTCTGCAGCAGAAAGATCCAAAGCAAGATCCATCAGCTTTGCAGAATAATCGTTGATAAGAGCATCGATATTGATATGATCGATAGCGTTTTGGATATCTGCGTCACTAATGTAGGACATTACAACGTCGACAGCGCCATCCTTAACGTAGGACTTCAGATCCATACCCTTGATGAGGGCGATGAGACCGTCCTTATCTACGCAGTCAAGCAATTTATCAGCATCCAGGCAAGCAACCAGCTCTTTTACGTCGATATCAGCGATGATCGCCTTAACAAGAGCAATGATTTGTTCCTCGGGGATAAGTGCCAAAATTTCTTCTTTGGTCAAAATATCACTAAGGCTACCACTTGCAGAGATGCCTTTGAGCAGACCCTTAATGTCGCCGTCTTTCATGTAGGAAAGAAGCACTTGAGGATCAACGGTAACGGTAATGTCGGTAGACGTTACGTTTTCAACCGTTGTCTTGTCTGCGTCTACGCTCAGCCAATCATCAGCAAGCGCACTGATAGGCAGAACAGCCAGAACAGTTACGAGTGCTAACAGCATTGCGAGAACTCTGTTGAACTTTTTCATAACAAAAAACCTCACTTTGTCTAAATTTCCGCCCAACCCTACGGTTTGAACGGTTTGAAAAGTCCTTTTTGCGTGGGAATTTTATGCACGCCTACGCGTAAACGGGCATAGTTATCCCTTATAATATAAAATAATACCATTTTTTAGGTCTCTTGTCAAGTGTTTTGTCATACTTTTTTCGAACTTTTTTGTTTTTTGTCGCATAAAAGCAATCACTTCTTGGTTATCCTTCTCAATTTACCCTTTTTTTCTCTTTTTTGTTCCCATATTTTGGAACAATTCTTATTCTTGTTCTATTTTTTGTATTTGTCGAATCAAAAAACAAGAAAGCGGCAGACGTTGAGCACCCTATTTTATCTTACGCATCACCCGTCCGTTTGGGCACTGTGAGAATACGAAAGGCATTTTGGTGCACAATTATGTATCCAAAATCAATGATTTTGGACAAAATAATCAAAAATCAAAGTTTTTGGGGCTGTTTTTCTATTGACAGTCCCTCTTTTTTGGGGTATAATGGATGCAGTATGACAAGATTTGTTTCTTGGAGGAATAAAAAATGAAAAAAGTTAAATTTGGTGTTATCGGCTACGGTCAACGCGGTTCGGGCATGACCCAACGCATTTTGCTCGGTATGAGCGACGTTGAAGTTATCGGCGTTTGCGACTACTACGAGGACCGCACACAACAAGCTATGGACGACGTTGAAAAGGCTTGCGGAAAGCGCCCCTTCGGCTCGACCAACTATATGGACATTTTGAATATGGAAGCCCTTGACGCGGTTATGATCGCAACCTCTTGGGAAACCCACGTTCCTTTCGCAATTGAAGCCCTCAATAAGGGTATTGCCGTTGCTATGGAGGTTTGCGGTGCATACAACATCGACTCCATCTGGGAGCTCGTTCGCACCCAAGAAAGAACCGGAACCCCCTTTATGTTCCTAGAAAACTGCTGCTTCGGTAAGACCGAGCTGCTCGGCACATCTTTCGTTCGTAACGGACTGCTTGGCGAGCTCGTTCACGCGCACGGCGCGTATGCACACCACCTGTGCTACGAAATCGCTACCGGTGAAAAGCACCGCCACTACCGCTTGCGCAACTACCTGCTCCGCAACTGCGACAACTATCCCACCCACGAGCTCGGCCCGATTGCAAAGGCGCTGAACATCAACCGCGGTAACCAAATGCTCTCTCTTGTATCGGTTGGATCCAAGTCGGTAGGCATGGCAGATTACGTAAACCGTAACGCAGATAAATTCCCCGAGCTGGTAGGCAAGACCTGGCAACAATCGGATATCGTTAACACGCTCATCACTTGTGCAGACGGTTCTACCATTTCGCTCTGCCTTGATACCACGCTTCCTCGTTCTTATTCCCGTCAATTTACGCTTCGCGGAACAGGCGGCTACTACGAGCAGGACACCAATCTTCTCTACCGCTACGGCGACCGCGAATATTGGGATACCGAGCGCTTCTACCGCGACTTTGCAGGCAGTGCTGCAAAGCTTGAAGAAGACTATCTGCCCGACATTTGGAAGACCATTACCCAAGCCGATCTCGATGCAGGTCACGGTGGTATGGACGGTCTTGAAATGCGCGCATTCGTTAACGCTCTGAAGGCAAACAAAGAAATGCCCATCGACGTTTACGACGGTGCTTCTTGGATGGCGATCTCCGCACTCTCCGAGGCTTCCATTAAGCAAGGTGGCGCGCCTCAAGTTATCCCGGACTTCACCAACGGTATGTGGACCGTTCGTAAGCCCAAGGATGTTGTTGATCTCCCGATCGTTAACAAATAACGCAAAATCGATACATGTAATGCAAAAACGCACCAAAAAGTGTCGAAAACGCACTACGTATTGCAAATTCGTACAAAAAAACG
>JAFYRH010000250.1 GCA_017559555.1 Clostridia bacterium | reverse complement strand
TTCTGTGCGCGAAGCGACAACGGAATTGCTTCAAAAATGCAGTACGTACCCCAATTTTGTGCTTTCCTCGGGGTGCGATATTCCCCCGAAAACTCCGTGGGAGAATCTTGACGCATTCTTTGCGGCAGCGGAGGATTTTTACAAAGGATAACTATGAAAACAATACTGATTACAGGTGCCGCAGGGGGCATGGGACATGCGACGGTGTCGCTTTTTGAAAAGAGCGGTTGGCGCGTGTTTGCACTTGACCGCGTGGCGATCGAAGAGACCGAAAACGTTACCTCTATTGTCGCCGACCTCACCGACGAAGCAAGTGTTCAAAAAGCCGTCACAGCGGTTTCTCAAATAACCGACAAAATCGATGCCGTTTTGCACTTTGCGGGCGTTTATATGCTCGATTCTCTTGTGGAAATGTCAACCGATGCATACGATCGCATTTTTGACATCAACGTGCGCGGTGTGTATTTGGTTAACAAATACTTCTTACCGTTTCTCAAAGAGAATGGGCGTATAATTATTACCACAAGTGAGTTAGCGCCTCTCGATCCGCTTCCGTTTACGGGCATTTATGCAATCACAAAGGCGGCACTCGATAAATATGCGTATTCCTTGGCGATGGAACTTCAGCTGCAAGGCATCAAGGTTTCCGTTTTGCGCGCAGGTGCGGTGGAAACGGGAATGCTCGGTGCATCGACCACCGCGCTCGATCGCTTTTGTGAGAATACAGAACTCTATTCCTGCAACGCAAAGCGATTTAAGAGGATTGTGGAAAGTGTGGAGGCAAGATGTGTTCCGCCTGTCAAAATCGCAGAGAAGTGCGCGCGTATACTTAGTAAGCGCAGTCCCCAATTTGCCTACAGTATCAACCGAAACCCCTTGCTGTTGCTTTTGAACGTTCTTCCCAAGCGCTTGCAACTTTGGGTTATTAAGTTGATTTTGAAATAACAGAGGTATACGATGAACAACGTTAACAAAACGCTATATATTCCCCTTTACGGCAAGGCTTACGTCAGCCAAAAGGGAATTCTGCTCTCCGATAAAAAAGCCGAAGAAATTTGGGCTGCCGAGGGATTTAAGCTTGGCGGAAAGTCCAAATCCAAGTGGCTTGCTTACTATATGGGCATTCGTTCTGCGGTGTTTGACGAATGGCTCTCTCAAAAAATGGATGAGCTTGAAAACGCTGTCGTTCTTCACATCGGTTGCGGAATGGACTCGCGTGTGTTGCGTGTAGGAACAAAAGGGCATAAGTGGTATGACGTTGATTTTTCTGACGTTATCACCGAGCGCGGTCGCTATTATACCGAAACAGAGGATTACAAAATGCTTGCAGGTGATGCAAAAGAGCGCGATTGGCTTTCTCAAATTCCCCCAAAAGGGCATGCGGTTATTGTGCTCGAGGGCGTGAGTATGTATCTTTCCTATGAGGAGATGCAAAATCTGATCAACAATCTGTGCGCGCATTTCGGTGAGGTGTCTCTGTTGGTAGATTGCTATACTACACTTGCGGCAAAAATGTCAAAATACAAAAATCCCATCAACGAGGTGGGGGTAACACAGGTGTACGGCATAGATGAGCCCACCGCTTGGCAAACCGATGACTTCCTCTTTGCTTGTGAGCGTGAAATGACACCGCAAAAGTATATTGATGAGCTCAAGGGTATGGAAAAGAAGATTTTTCAAAGGCTTTATGCCGGCGGTTTTTCCAAAAAGCTGTATCGTTTGTTTGAATATCAAAAGAAGAGTTGCAAGCCATAAAAGACTGTGCTTTTCCTTGTTTAAAACTGCCGACGGGAATATTGTGTTTCCCGTCGGCGATTTGCGTTATCGATAAAAATGTAAAAAACTCTTGACAAACTTTTAAAAATATGCTATAATAATCGCAATCTTGCAAAAAGGAGGATCCGAACTCGAAATGGACGGCGACAGTAGCGGTGAGGCGAACTGTATCCCTTTGAATCGAATTTTAGTATGTGAGCGGCACATCTACACTGCACAGGACAGGGTGGGTGCGCCTTTTTGTGTCGTTTTTAGACACAAAGCGTGCGAAAAAATCATTTCCTGATCTTTTTGCCACATTTTTATGAGAACACAAAAACGATTAAAATTTTGATTTAGAGGAGACTAAAATGCTTATATTGATTATGGTGGCACTTGTTATTATGTCAGGATATTTTTCCGCCACCGAAACGGCTTTTTCTGCCGTAAATAAAATTAAACTCAAAACCCTTGCCGAAGATGGCGACCGCAAAGCCAAGTTGGTTCTCAAACTGTGCGATAACTACGACCGTTTGATTTCCACCATTCTCATCGGCAACAACATTGTTAATATTGCGCTTTCTGCCATTGCAACGGTGTACTTCATCGATTTGATGAACAATCACGCGGCTGCTCCTACAGTAGCAACTATCATCATTACCGTTGTTGTACTGATTTTTGGCGAAATCACTCCCAAGAGCTTGGCAAAAGATTTCCCTGAGAAGTTTGCTATGTTCTCGGCTCCCGTTATCCGCTTCTTTATTGGCATTCTGTTGCCCTTGAATGCGGTTTTCTCCGCTTGGAAGAAGCTGATTTCCAAAGCCATCAAAAAGAACGAAGAAGACGACAAAATGTCCCAGGAAGAGCTTTTGATGCTTGTGGAAGAGGTTGAGCAAGAGGGAACCATTGATAAAAACGAATCCAATTTGCTTCGTAACGCAATTGAATTTACCGAGCGTCGCGCAGATGATATTTTGACACACCGTATGGATCTTGAGGCGGTTGCAATCGACACCCCCGTTGATGAGGTTGCCGACACCTTTGCAAACTCGCAGTTCTCCCGTCTGTTGGTTTATCGTGATAGCATCGATACCATTGTTGGTGTAGTACATCAAAAGGATTTCTTCGGCAAAAACGGTATTACCACCGATGATATTACCAAAATTATGACTCCCGTTGTTTACGTTCAACACGGTGAGCGTGTCAACGATTTGTTGATGTCCCTGCAAAAAGAAAAGACCCACATCGCGGTTGTTCTTGATGAGTACGGCGGAACGTTGGGTATTGTTACAATGGAAGATATTCTCGAAGAGCTCGTAGGCGAAATTTGGGATGAGCACGACGAGGTTGAAGAAGATATTCAAGAAATCGGTGAGAACACCTATCTTGTTGACGGTTCCACAAATTTGGACGACTTTTTGGATGAAGTCGATTTGGATCTGGAAACCGAAAGCGGTACGCTTGCGGGTTACGTCATGGAAAAATTCGGTGGACTTCCCGAAGAGGGTCAAACCTACACCGATGAAAACATGAGTATCACTGTTCGCGAAATGGACGTTCAACGTATCATCTCGGCAGAAATCACCGTTTTCCACAAGGATGACGAAGACGAAGATGAAAAGGATGAGGAAAAGTCCGAAGAGCGCAAGGAAAACGAATCGGATAATTAAATACAATGCGGGCGGGCAACGTAGGTTGCTCGCCCGCCGCATTAAATGCCTTTAGGCAGTTGAGCGCGAAGCACGAAACAGGCAACAAACTACTATGTAGCGGGCACCCGTTGACGGGTGATTATGATTGAATATAAGCATGGAAGCTTTGCCGAATTGTGCGCTTTTAAAAATTACACATTTTAACCTGAATTTAAACTTAAATTGCAAAGCGTTGTTCCTTGTGCTGACGTTGGAACGTACTTTTTTGAAAAAATACTTGACATTTTAAAAAATATGGTGTATAATAAATTGCGTATGCAAAAAATAAAAAACAAAAAACAGGAGAAAATTATGGAAAACAAAGCACCCAATTTCCTTGAAAAAGTAACAGGCTTCTTCAAGGGTCTTAGCAAAAAGCAACTCATCGCTATCATTGCAGCAGTTGTTGTAGTTGCAGTACTCGTCCCCGTTATCATTCTGCTTCCCAAGGGCAATAATGATCCCGCAAACAATGATCCCGCAAACAATGATCCCGCAAACAATGATCCCGTAGAAAAGACCTACACCGTTGCAATCGCAGCAGACAGCTCTTCTTCTATCAGCAGAGGCAAGGCTAAGGCAGCCAACATAGCTTTGGTTCTTGTTCTTGATGAAGCAGGCAAAATTGCAGCAGCTCGTTTTGACACTTCCGAAGTTACCCCCGAACTCAACGAGGATGGCACTGTTAAGACCGTTGATTCCGTAGCTACCAAGGTTGAACAAGGCGACGCATACACCGGCATGGAGGCAGGTTCTTGGGCTGATCAAGCCAAGGCTTTTGAGAACTTCCTCGTTGGTAAGACTCCCGCAGAGGTTGCAGCACTCGATACTTCCGCCGAAAGCGTAAAGGGCGACACTCCTCTGGTTGCAGGTTGCACCATGACCAGTTCTGTTCCTCAATTCCAAGCACTCGTTGCCGAAGCAGCAGCGTCCACTTTGAAGGTGACCTTCAAAACCAGTGAAGCAATCACGGTTGGTTTGGCTGTTTCTACCACTGTTACCACCGGCAGATCCAACAAAGTTACTGCAGACTTTGCAGGCGTTGTAATGGCAGGTGGCAAGGTAGTTGCTACTGTTCTCGATTCTTCCGAGCAATCCTTCACCGTTGCAGAAGGCACCATCACCTTTGGCGAATTCAAGGGCACCAAGAATGAGCAAGGCGATGCTTACACCGGCATGGAAGCCGGTCCTTGGTACAAGCAAGCGCAAGCATTTGCAAACTCCACCCTTGGCAAGACCGTTGCAGAGCTCGCTGATCTCGAACTCGTAAGCGATGCACTTGCAGCGGCAGGTTGCACCATGAAAAACACCACCGGCGGCTACAAGACCACCATCATTGCAGCAGCAGGCTACGCAAGATAATTCAATGACAATAAAGAGGGGCTTTTCAGCCCCTTTTTACTGCTTTTTATGTGTATTGCAAAGGGATAAAAATGAAAAAAACACTCTCTCTATTATTGGCTTTTCTCTTTCTGCTCTCCTCCTTTTTCTGCTTTGTTGGCTGTAATGATGGGAACAAGGTAGCGGAAGAGAAAAAGTATACTACTCGATCTCAACAGGTCTCCTACCTGCATTTCAACACAGTTACCATTCTTTCTTCTTACGGTGATACTTCGGAGGAAGAATTCAACGGTTATGTAAAAACGGTTGATGAAATGTTTGGGTATTACCACGAACTGTTTGATATCTATTTTGAATACTCCGGAAAAAACAATCTCAGAACAATCAATCGCAAAGCGGGAAAAGAGCCCGTTCCGGTTGATGCGGAACTCATCGACTTTTTGCTTTATTGCAAAGAATTGTACACGCTTACAAACGGCAAGACCAACGTAATGCTTGGCAGTGTTCTTTCCATTTGGCACGATGCAAGAGAGACTGCAGATGAGCGGGGCGGTAACTTGAATATCGATGAATTGCCATCCACGTCTGCGCTTTCAGCGGCAAATCAGCACACCTCGATCGATGCACTTGTTGTTGATAAAGAGGCAAAAACGGTTTTCATTTCCGATGCAAAAGCATCCATTGACGTAGGTGCTATTGCAAAAGGCTATGCCGCGGCAAAGGTTGCTCAAAAGCTGAAGGATATGGGAGCAGATTCGATGGCGCTCAATGCCGGTGGCAACATTATCACAATTGGTCTCAAGCCGAACGGTAGCAAATGGGTAACGGGAATCACAAACCCCAATAGGACAGCAGAGAACAGTCTTGCTTGTCGCGTAGAAATAGGGGAGACCGCTCTCGTCACCTCGGGTGATTATGAACGCTATTTTGTTTGTGACGGTGTTCGTTATCATCACATCATCGATCCCGAAACCCTGATGCCGGCAAACTATTTTGCATCTGTTTCGATATTTACCGCAGACAGCGGTCTTGCAGATGCGCTTTCTACGGCTTTGTTCTGTATGTCCTACGAAGAAGGCTTGGCACTTGTCGAGCGCATTGGCGGGGTAGAGGTTCTTTGGATATACAAGGATGGCACCTTAAGAAAGACCGACGGAGTGCATTTTGTGAAATAAACGCAGGTGAATTTTTGCAAATCTTTTATAATATAAGCCGATAGTTAAAATTATAACTATCGGTTTTTGTATTGACATAAATGCAT
>JAFYRH010000249.1 GCA_017559555.1 Clostridia bacterium | reverse complement strand
ATACCGTGCGGAAAATCGTTTTAATCCCAAGGGGTCCGGTTGGCTTTCTGCTGTGCTGACGGTTATTTTGGTTCCTGTTTTTGTAGGACTGCTTTGCCGTTTTTTGCCCAACATATTGCAATTAGCCGATTCTTTGATCACACTTTTGGCACCGTAAAAAAAAAGAAAATCACCTGTGCAAAAAAACACAGGTGCTTTTTTGTGTTAAAAAGGGAACAACGTAAGTGTAATTTCTTGCTCTCTGCCGCACACGGAGACAGAGGAAAGAACCGCCTTTTGTTTGACGGGCAAGTGCATACGAATTGCACCGTCGACTTCTTCTATGCGGTAGTCAGAAAAAGCCGGATGTGTTGCAAAACCCGCCGTGTCTGTTTGTTTTGGAACATCGAACAGGGTGGTTTTTGTGATTTCTTTTGTGATTCTTTCTTTGATGCTTTGTTGAATGCAAATACCGTATTCTTGAGGTACGTGTGTTGAATTTAAAGAATTATCGGCTGTTTCATCATAGGTTGAGATTCTGCCGTTATAGCGGCGCATTGTCATGAACACGCAACAAAGAAATGCACTTATTTTTTCGGCTTCACGCTCGTCGAAATTGATATTCATACGAGAAACAGTCGTTTCGTGCAGGCGGCATCCTATGAGGTTTGCAAGCATCAAAATTTGTGCCGTTATATTGGTTTCGCGTTTGTCACCAAACAAGCTGTTGATGTAAAAATCAAGCACGCAAAGTTTTGTTTCCAACTGCCGGTTTTGGTTGTTTTCCTCATCTGCTTTGTTGTTAAAAACCATCGAAAACGCATACCGTTTTGCATTTTGGTAGGCTTTTTCCACTTCTTCGGGGCTTTCGGGCAAAAAGAACGCCAACGCCAAACCCAAGCTTTGCCACGCAGGATAGAAAAGAAGTGTTCCGTGAGAAGAGGGAAGTATTAAGATTTCTTTTTTGCCTCTCTCCCGGGTGAGAAGATTTGCGGCATCTGCCATAGATACCTCAAGATTTTTCTCTCCTCTCGTTGAAGCAATAACGTGGATTCCTTTATGAACATCCACCACAAAACAATCTTCAAATGCCGCACGGCAAAAGCGTGCATCCTTGCCTTGCAAGAAATTTTCTTCGGGTACGTAACTTTCTATTTTGTAACTACGCATAATCAAAAAACAATGTGACGCACACGTTGAAGTGCTATTTTTCGACAGGTTCCGTCAAGGCAAACAACGTCAAAAACGATGTCACGGTTATAAAAAACATCGGTGGCACCATTGGTGTAGGTGAGGAACAACTTGTCTTTCATTTTTAGCATTTGAGTCTCTACGCTGAGATAAGCGAGACGGTTTGTGTCGATGCGAACAATGGCACCATCGGGTGTTTCACAATCAAAAAAGCAATCTGCCAACATTCCCTTGCAAAATTCGCTATCGCGACTGTAAAAGCGTGTGCAGTGAAGTATTTGCTCAGGGGCTATTGAACGTTCTTTTTGCTTGAGCGAATTTGCGCGATTTTTGATATACGTAATGGCTTTTTGGGGTGTAAAAAGTGCAACGCCATCCATTTCGTCAGGGGTCGTCACCTTGCAATCAGGTTCTGCAAAAATCACCACACCACACACAGGGGTATCTATCTTGTAAAAAGAACGCATTTTTTCAATGAATTGCTTGGTGGTTCCAACGGGGCTTTTGAGCGTTTTATGCACACCGTTCTCTTTGTTTTGATAAAAATCACCGTTCTTTTCGCAACCGATCTCACCCTTCCAATTCTTGACCTCGATTACAAACGGAACGTTTTTGTGAATAACAAGAAAATCCTTTTCAAGATACAGATTTTTATGGGGAACGACCACGTTGCGAATAACACAATCAAAATGCGAGCAAAGCAGGCGATAGATGACCTCTTCGCCATCGGCACCAAAGGTCTCGATCTCCTCCAAGAGGGGCAGGTGTTCTGCTGTTGCTCTGTTCCAAATTGTTTTCAAAAATCCACTCATTTTTTTGCTCACTTTCATTTCTTCCCTTGCAGTATAGCACAAATTCACAAAACAGTCAAGAGAAAATGCGAATTGTATCGGCATATAGACAAATTTGTTCCATTGGCATTGACAAACGCGATTTATTATTATATAATAAACCATATTTTTTTTATTTTTTTGATACGTACGTATCAAGGAAAGGATGTTTTATCCTATGGACAACAAGATATCCGAATTTTTTGGTTGCATGGTCTTTAACGATGACGTCATGCGCGAAAGACTGCCGCGCGAGGTTTACAAATCCTTGACAAAGACCATTGCCACCGGCAGAACCATCGACCCTTCGATTGCCGACGTTGTTGCCAACGCGATGAAGGATTGGGCAACCGAAAAGGGAGCTACACACTACACACATTGGTTCCAACCCCTGACGGGTGTAACTGCCGAAAAGCACGACGCTTTCATCTCTCCCGTAGGACCTTGCAAGGTCGTTATGGAGTTTTCGGGCAAAGAACTCATCAGAGGTGAGTCGGATGCTTCTTCTTTCCCCACGGGCGGCTTGCGCGCTACCTTTGAGGCAAGAGGATACACCGCGTGGGATCCTGCATCTTATGCGTTTGTAAAGGACGGCACCTTGTATATTCCTACCGCGTTCTGTTCTTACACAGGTGAAGCACTCGACTCCAAAACACCGCTTTTGCGTTCGATGGATGCACTTAACACAGAGTCCCTGCGTATTTTGCGCTTGTTTGGTGACGATCAAACCAAGCACGTGGATATCACTGTAGGTGCCGAACAAGAATATTTTATCATAGACAAAAAAATGTATGAGCGCCGCAAGGATCTGCTCTACACGGGACGCACACTCTTTGGTGCAACTGCGCCCAAGGGGCAGGAGCTTGAGGATCACTACTTTGGTCCCCTTAAGACGCGAATTGCCGCTTTTATGTCTGACCTCGACAAGGAACTTTGGAAGATGGGCATCAACGCCAAAACCAAGCACAACGAGGCGGCTCCCGCACAACACGAGCTTGCTCCCATTTACGATACCGTAAACATTGCCGTTGACCACAACCTCCTCACTATGGAGTTTATGAAGAAGATTGCCGAGCGTCACGGACTTGTTTGCTTGCTTCACGAAAAGCCTTATGCCGGCGTTAACGGCTCGGGCAAGCACAACAACTGGTCGATGAGTGCCGGTGGAAAGAACCTGCTTGACCCCGGCAAAACTCCCGGTGAAAACATGCAATTCTTACTGATTCTGGCGGCAATTATCAAGGCTGTTGACGATTATCAAGAGCTTTTGCGTGTTTCTGTTGCCTTCCCCGGCAACGACCACCGTCTCGGCTCTTGCGAGGCGCCCCCTGCCATTGTTTCCGTCTTCGTGGGCGAAGATATGAGAGCCGTTATCGATGCCATCATCGAGGGCACGTCCTACAAGGGTGCTAAAAAAGCGGTGATGGATCTCGGTATTCCCTCTGTTCCGGTCTTCCGCAAGGACACCACCGACCGCAACCGTACCTCTCCTTTTGCATTCACGGGTAACAAATTCGAGTTCCGTATGCTTGGCTCCTCGCAAAACATTGCCATGCCCAACACGGTGCTCAACACCGCAGTTGCCGAGTCCTTCCGTCAGTTTGCCGACATCCTTGAGAATGCCGACAATTTTGACACGGCACTTGCAAAGCTCATTCAAGATACCTTTAAAAAGCACAAGCGAATTCTCTTTGACGGCAACGGATATTCTGCCGAATGGGAAAAAGAAGCCGCCGCTCGCGGTCTTGCCAACCTGCCCACCTCGGTGGATGCCTACAAGACCTTTATGAGCGAAAAGAACGTGGCTCTGTTCTCCTCTCTCGGTGTTATGAGCGAGACCGAAATGCGTTCTCGTGAAGAAATTTATTTTGAAAATTACGCCAAAATTATCAACATTGAAGCCCTGACCATGGTGGTAATGGCGTCTCGCGATTACATCCCTGCGGTTGAGCGTTACGTGGCACAGGTTGCCGATTCTGCCGCTAAGAAGATGGTCGTTTGCCCCGAGATTTCTTGCGACGTTGAGCGAAATATCATTACACGTCTGTCAAATAGCCTTGCAAAAACCTATGACGCTGTTCAAAAGCTCACACGCGAGGAAGAAATTGCCGCATCGATTGCCGATGACAAATCCCGTGCCGTTTATTATGCCGAAAACGTTATTCCCGTTATGAACGACCTGCGCGCCGCTGTAGATGAAATGGAAATTCTCACCGCCTCCGACCTCTGGCCTGTGCCTACCTACGGTGACATGATGTTTAGAGTTTGATTTTTGTTTTTTGTGGGGAAAACTTCTTGTGAGAAGTTTTCCCCACACCCCTTTCAAGAACTTTCTGACAAAAAAAGCAAAAGAGAATTTTTACAGACACCAGCAGACAGCAGAGATGCTCATAAATTCGCGCCAAGCTATCGCAAGTTGTCAGGGACCACCAACCCTGCCAACTCCAAAAGTAGAAAACAAAAAAAGAAAAGGTAGCCCTGAGGTTACCTTTTTATTCTTCCACATGTTCGATAATATCGCTTACGTTGCACTCCAAAACCTCGCAGATGCGATCTAAAATGTAACTATCGTAACGAATTACACGATTTTTGTAGTAACGGTCTATTGTTTGAAATTTTATTTCTGTTCTTTTTGCCAATTCATATCGAGTGATACCGCGTTTTTCTAATATTTTATCTATTGTAAGTCTTATCATAAATATCCCTCTCTTTCTGTGTATATTCTAACGAATATATACTCTCTTGACAATCTACCCAATTTGGTATATACTTATATAAGTATATATTAAAGAGAGGTATTTTATGAAATTGTTAGTTGCCGGTTCACGAAGTATTACAAGTTTTGATTTATCTCCTTACATATCAAATGACGTGGATGTTATTATTAGCGGTGGAGCAAGCGGTGTTGATTTTTTAGCCGAACAGTATGCCGATTCTCACCGTATTTCAAAATACATCATTCGTCCGCGCTATAATCTTTACGGTCGTGCCGCACCACTCAAAAGAAACGAGCAAATGGTTGATATGGCAGACACCGTATTGATTATTTGGGATGGACATTCCAAAGGCACACAACACACCATAGAATACGCGAAAAAGGCAGGGAAGAAGACAACCATTGTTCTGATTTGATAAAAATGGAGTTTTATAAATCACCTGTTTTTTCTAACATATAGTTCTAAATCAAGCGCCACCCTACGGTGAAGATTAGAATTTCTTGTAGGGGCGATTCACGAATCGCCCGTTTTTGTTTGCGGTTTTCGTTTGTTTTCGGGAGGATGCAAGCAAACTCCGCTTCGCTACGTGGCAAATTTGCTTCGCAAAAATCGCCCCTCCCCTACCGGGTGGGGTACAGTGTGCAAAAACTTGTTTGTTTCGGGATGTCGAGGGCGCCATCCCCTACCGGTTGGTCTTTTGTACGCGATATGCGTTCGTTTTTGCTACAAGAAATTTTTATCTTTACCGTAAGGTCGATTCACGAATCGCCCGTTTTTTTCTAACACGTATCGAGAAACAAAGCCTCTGTTTGTCATTCTGAGCGCAGGGCGGCGTGCACGACCGCCGACCGAAGTCGAAGTTTTGTTGAGGGAGTGAGCCGCTCGCGGCGACGATCCGATACAAAACCGCGAGGCTTTTAGCCGATGCGGGATATGGTTAGAAATCTCGGTGGCTTGCTAATGGGATGTTACATTTGTGAAAGAAAGCCACCAAAACTCCAAGCCATATCCCTTCGTCGCATTCGCTCCTTGCTTCCGCTTGT
>JAFYRH010000028.1 GCA_017559555.1 Clostridia bacterium | reverse complement strand
CTCGGTGTTTTGGGGAATATCGCAAGCTTTTTGTTGATCCAATCGCGGTGCTTGTTCACAAAAGAAGAAATCTCTTCCCGTGTCATTTCTCGCGGCGCGCGGACGATGACCTCGCCTGCCTTGACTTGTAAAGCAACCGTTTTGCGGTCGCTCCTGATAATGCGGTATTGCATAACGGCTCCTTTCGTGTTTTTTACGGGAGGAGCAAGCCCCTCCCCTACGGATATACACTTAATTTGAATGGTAGGGGAGCGCCTTGGTGCTCCCGTCTCTCGGTAAATCAACTCTCCTAGTGACCGGGGTCTCGGTGGCCCCCGGGAACTCGCGATAGCCAAAGCGAGCGGTGCTCGCGCCGACTGTCTATCCGTTGGCTTGGAATTTTCTTTTGGATAATTTTTGTCAGAGAGTTTTTGAAGGGGTGTGGGGGAACTTTTTGCAAAAAGTCCCCCCACAATCTCGTTCCCTTATTCTCCCAATACACTTGCTACCGCGGAGAGAATGCCAATGCGGCCGCTCTCGTAGGTAAGACCGCCTTGGAAGAAAGCGGTATAGGGGGCACGCAGAGGTCCGTCGGCAGAGAGCTCGATGGAGCTGCCCTGCACAAAGGTGCCTGCCGCCATAATGACCTGGTCACCGTAGCCGGGCATTGCCCAAGGCTCGGGGGTAACGTAGGCATCAACGGGAGAGCCTGCTTGAATGCCGCGGCAGAACGCGCAGAGTCCCTCGGGAGTGCCCATAATAACAGATTGAATGATATCGTGACGTTCCTCGTTCCAACGAGGTTCTACCACGTAGCCGAGTTTTTCGAACATATAAGCCGCCAAGTGTGCGGTTTTGAGGGCTTGTGCCACGGTGTGAGGCGCATAGAAAAGCCCCTTGAACATCGACTTGTTTTGTCCCAACGTAGCACCTGCTTCGGCACCGATGCCAACAGATGTCATACGGTAAGAAACAAGTTCAACTGCGCGACGTGTGCCTGCAAGATAGCCGCCCGTCTCTGCCATTCCGCCACCGGGGTTCTTGATAAGAGAACCGATAATGAGGTCGGCACCTACTGCTGTGGGCTCTTTTTCTTCAACAAATTCACCGTAGCAATTGTCAACCACTACGTAGGTTTCGGGGCTGATGTTCTTAACGAACTTTACAAGCTCGCCAATCTCGTCCACGCTCAACGTTTTGCGGTTGAGGTATCCCTTGGAGCGTTGCACAAATACCATCTTTGCACGACTGCCGAGAGTGCAAAGCTTGTCCTCGATTTCGGCAAAATTGAAGGTGCCGTCCTCTTTGAGGTCGGTCTGCTCATAGTCAACACCAAAATCCTTGAGAGAGCCGTTTCCGGGCGTGCCCGAAATGCCGATAACTTCTTCAAGAGTGTCATAGGGCTTGCCTGCTACCGAGTACATTACGTCACCGGGGCGCAGGATGCCAAAAAGCCCCGTGGAGAGCGCGTGCGTGCCGCTGATGATGGTATGGCGAACCACAGCCGCCTCGGCTCCCATAACGTCTGCCCAAACCTCCTCGAGCACCTCACGGCCACGGTCATCGTAACCGTAGCCGCTGGTAGATTGAAAACAAGCGTCGCTTACGCGATGGGTGCGAAAAGCCTCCATCACCTTTTGTGTGTTGCGGAATGCAACCTCATCAATGTGCTTATATTGCGCGCCAAGCGCGGATTCGGCTTCAAGTGCCAAATCTTGTATCTTTTTGGAAAATATCATTTTTACGTCTCTTTCTTTTTGGGGAATGAATGGTTAAACCTGATAATCGTCGGGATCAACACTGGGGAATTCTACGTCCTCGGGAGTCTTGCGTCCCGAAATTTCGTGATAGAACGCCGCACGTGCAACGTATTGATAAGGGGTGAGGAAATAGTAGCCGATACCGCAGGTACAGCAAGCAGCCAACAATGCCCAACCGATAAAGCTGAAATCAAGGCAGAAGAGTCTCCACTTGTTGCCCTTCATCATTTGGCGGGAGAGGCGCAAAGCCTCAATAGCACCTACCGAGGGATAATCTGCCATAATGATGTGTGCCATAGAGTACATGTAAGACACGGGAATGTTGATGCACAAAGAAATCACCATACCAAGGAATGTCAATCCAACAAAAGCAAGAAGACCACCCATTACGGCAATGTCGGAAACGCCCATAGGATTATACAACATGGGAACAAGAGAGGATGCAAAGGATACACCGCCAATTGCCATACATACCAACATAGGAATCCAAGTCAGTTCTATCAACAAACCGTGTACGATATTCAGACCGATGGTTTTAAAATAGCTCTGCTTAAAGAAGTTGAAAAGTGTACCTACGCGAATCTCGCTTTCGTTGCCGTCGAGCACCTCAAGGCAGAATCTTTGATAGCCTACCTTTACGGGGGAAGAAACAAAAATGCTGAATGCCAATGCAAAAACGATAACGGCCACAAAAATGATGCCGAAAAAGCCAAGCAAAAAGCCAAGCATGGGATTGTTGTTCTCAGACAAAATATTGCCAACGGTTTCAAGGTCAAAATTTTTAATAGCTGCTTCAAGCTCTTCGGTCTCCTCGGGGGTCAGAACAACTGAGTCCTCTGCCCCGCCAATGATTCCGACAGACTCGGAGTACTCGGGATCGTACTCATCCTCGTAATAGGAGTCATCCTCATACATTGTGCCGGTCGAGCCGAAGTTAAAGGAACTTCCTCCAACTGCCACACCGCCCAAAAGCGATGCTACCAAGGTAACGAGAATTGCCGTCCACCAAAAGCCTTTGAGAGATTTGCGTGCTATCTTTCGAAAATCTCTTGCCTTTGTGGGGCGTTCTTCATAAATCGTTTGATATTGATTGTAATCCATTTTCATTTTCCTTTCTTTGTCAGTACTGTTCTATAATGGAACGGAATACCATTCCGCGCTCCTTGTAATCCTTAAAAGCATCAAAGCTTGCGCAGGCGGGAGAAAGCAGAACAATGTCTCCCGATTGTGCTACGGTGCAAGCCAATTTTACTGCCTCGGTAAAGTCGGGTTGCAGATAAACGGGAATTTTACCCTCTTGTACTTCTTCCTTTTGCGAAAGTGCGGTCAGAATTTTACCTGCGGTTGCTCCCGTAATGACGGCTGCCTTTGCATACTCGCAAATAGCATCTGCAAGCGGTTCATAGGGGGTTCCCTTATCGGATCCGCCGCAAATAACAATAGGCTTATCGGGCATTGCCGAAAGAACCGCCGCCGTGCGCACGGGGGTGGAATCGATAGAACTGTCATAATAAGTAATACCGTTCGAAACACGTACAGGCTCCATACGGTGCTTAACACCCGTAAAGGTGGTTGCAACTTCGCGAACGCTCTCGGGAGAAGCATAGTCAAAGGTGAGCGCAATAGCACTCATCAAGTTTTCAAGGTTGTGACGTCCGCGCAAAAGCAGTTGAGCCGCTTGCATAATTTCGCGCTCGGTGCCGTCATTCCAAAGGTAGATCTTTCCCTCTCTTACGTATACGGCGCTATCGCACTCACGCAGAGGAAACTCTTCGTGTGACTCCTTTTTGGAAGAAAAATAAGTCACGGGAATATCAACATCCTTGCCCATTTCTGCCGTGATGCGGTTTTCCGCATTGAGGACTACGCGACGGCAAGGTTGATTGCGGAAAGCATTGGTTTTGGCAAGGGTGTATTCATCCATACCCGTGTGCCAGTTGAGGTGGTTGGGCGTGACGTTTGTAATTACCGATACGTGAGGCGAGCGTGTCGCACCCTGCAACTGAAAGCTGGAAAGCTCAACAACTGCAAAATCGCGTTCGGTCATATCTGCTACCATAGGTAGCAGGGGCGTGCCGATGTTGCCACCAACAAATATGCGTGTTTTTTCGTCATCCTTATATTCTTGCGAAAGAATAAGACCCGTCAGAGTAGTAGATGTGGTCTTGCCGTCGCTGCCGGTAATGCCGATAACGGTTGCGGGAGTGAGTTCAAAAAAGAGCTCCATCTCCGAGGTCAGCACCGCGCCTCTTTCCACAGCCTCCTTGAAAGCGGGGATGTCAGGACGAAGACCGGGAGAACGGAAGATGATCTCCTCGTCAAGGTCTTCGAGGTAGTCCTCTCCAAGCTTTAGGATCGCGCCTTGTTTTTCAATTTCATCGGCGTATTCGCCAATCTCTTCACGCGTTTTTTTGTCGCGTGCAACCACAATGGCACCGCGAATGAGCAAAAAGCCGATCAGGGGGCGGTTGGAAACTCCGATTCCTACCACCGCGCATCTCTTTCCGCGTATATATTGCATCCAATCCAATAAATTCAAGTGTCTATCCTCCTTGGTCACCGCCCTTGTGGGCAGACTTGGCATGTGCGCAACCGTGCTCGCGCGTGTGCGTATGTCAATCTATACACTATTATATTCTATTTCTCCCGAAGTTGCAATAGAAAAAGACGAGAAAATACAAATTTTTTCAAAAAATAATGCTCTCCCCCTTTTCAAAAGACTTTTTTTCTGTTATAATGGTAACAGATAACTGTTTCACTACGCTTTGCGAAAGGATGGATGCCAATGGCTACAAAAAAGCAAGACGCACAACAATATAACGATCAAAGCATAAAAGCCCTCAAAGGTGCCGATAGAGTTAGAAAACGCCCCTCGGTTATTTTCGGCTCGGACGGTCTTGAAGGATGCGAGCATTCCTTCTTTGAAATCCTCTCCAACTCTGTCGACGAGGCAAAAGCCGGACACGGCAAAGAAATTAAAGTTACCGTTTTTCAAGATAGAAGTATTGAGGTTGACGACCACGGTCGCGGTGTTCCGCTTGGATGGAACGAGGCTGAAGGTCGTTGGAACTGGGATTTGATTTACTGTGAGCTTTATGCCGGCGGTAAATATGAAAACAACAGCGGTGGCGGTGCCTATGAGTACTCCCTTGGTCTGAACGGCTTGGGCGCGTGCGCTACGCAATACGCCTCGGAATATATGATTGTCAAATCCTATGACGGAACCACAGAGAGAAGCATTCGCTTCCGCCGCGGTGAGGTCAACGGTGAATTGCAGGAAAGACCTCTCGGTCCCAAGGAAAAACGCACCGGTACGGTCGTTCTTTGGAGACCCGACCTCAAGGTCTTTACCGACATCAACATTCCCCCCGAGTTCTTCCGCGATACCCTGCACCGCCAAGCGGTAGTCAACCCCGGGACAACCTTCGTGCTTCACATCGAGCAGGATGACGAAACCTTTACCGAAGAAAAATTCGTTTATGAAAACGGCATTACCGACTACCTTTTGGAGCAAGTTGGCGATAAGAGCCTGACCGCTCCCGTTTCTTGGCACATCGAAACACAGGGTCGCGACAGAGCCGACCTTGACGAATACAAATTCAAGGCAGACATCACATTCTGCGTTTCCAACACGGTCACTTTGTTGGAATATTACCACAACTCGAGCTACCTCGAGTACGGCGGTTCCCCCGATAAGGCGGTAAAGCTTGCCTTTACCTACGCACTTGATAAATACCTCAAGGCGAACAACCGCTATACCAAAAACGAATCCAAGATCACCTTTAACGATATTGCGGATTGCCTTGTGCTGGTCATCAACAGCTTTTCCACTCTGACCTCCTACGAAAACCAAACCAAAAAGGCGATCAACAACGTCTTTATTGCCGATGCGCTCAACGAGTTTTTGCGTCAGCAATTGGAGGTCTATTTTATCGAGAACCCCAAGGCGGCAGAGCTGTTTGCCAATCAGGTTTTGATCAACAAGCATAGCCGCGAGAGCGCCGAGCGTGCGCGCGTTGACGTCAAAAAGAAGCTGGCAGGCTCGATTGACATTGCCAACCGCGTGGAAAAGTTTGTAAACTGCCGCTCCAAAGACCCCAACGT
>JAFYRH010000027.1 GCA_017559555.1 Clostridia bacterium | reverse complement strand
GTTGATTCATTTATGTTCCTCATTTTCAAGAAGGCAAACTATCTACCGCCTCCCTCCGGGAGGGAGGTGGCATTTTCGCAAGAAAATGACGGAAGGAGACTGCGTGTACGAACACCGAGCACTCGTTTTATTGCGAGCACAGCTTTTAACTGTCGTGGGCTCCTCCCTGCACCGCGACTTAGCGCGGTGCTTCCCTCCTCCCGGAGGAGGGCTAAAAGAATGCACACTCCTAAAACGATCTAAAAACCAACTGTAATTTTGGCAATATTTTATTTCTTTCCGTAAAGCGCAAACGCGTCGGCGCGCTCTATTGTGACATTGACAAACTTGCCAATGTCTTTTTCATCGCCCTCAAAAAAGGCGATCTTGTTGCCGTCGGTTCTACCCGAATACAAGGCATCATTCCCTTTGCTGACACCGTCGCAAAGCACGCGGAGTGTTTTGCCCACAAGAGCATCGTTGCGCGCTTGTCCAATTTCTTTTTGAAGCGCCAAAAGTCGCTCAAAGCGTGCAGCAGTCACATCCTTGGGAACCTGCTCCATCTCGGCGGCGGGAGTGCCCTTGCGAGGAGAGTAGATAAAGGACTACAGCATATCGAAGCGTACACGCTCGAGCATTTGCATGGTACCCGCAAAATCTTCCTCAGTCTCACCCGGGAAGCCTACGATAATATCCGACGTGATGGTAACGTCTGGCATTTTTTCTTTCATATAGTCGACAATACCAAGGTATTTTTCGGTGTTGTAACGACGGTTCATTTTGGAAAGGATTGCGTCACTACCCGATTGCATAGGCAAATGGAATTGATGCGCAATGTGACGGGAAGATGCCATTACGTCAATCAGCTTGCGGCTTGCATCCTTGGGATGACTTGTCATAAAGCGAAGAACAAAGTCTCCCTCAATGGCATCGAGTTCGGAAAGCAGATCGGCAAAATCATAACCCTCTGCACGATCTTTGGCATAGGAGTTGACGTTCTGCCCCAACAGGGTAATATCCTTGTAACCGCGCTCGACAAGTTCGCGAACCTCCGCCACGATCTTTTCTTTTTCGCGACTGCGTTCGCGACCGCGCACGTAAGGCACGATGCAGTAAGAACAGAAATTGTTACACCCGTACATGACCGAGACCCACGCACGGTAATCGCTTTCGCGACGAATGGGAAGATCCTCAACCACCGTGTATTCGGCTTCTTCGGGGCAATAGATGCGCTTACCCGTCTTCAGCTTTTGACAAAGCAGCTGCGGCAGGCGGTGCAAGGACGAGGGCCCCATGACGAAATCGACGTAAGGATAGCGGAATTTGATATCGTCCTGACGGTGTTGTTGTGCCATCATACAACCGCAAACGGCAATGACGAGTGCAGGATTCTTCTCTTTGAGATGCTTGTATTGCCCCACGATAGAGAGCGTTCTTTTTTCGGCGTGCTCGCGAATGGCGCAGGTGTTGACCACGATAAAATCGGCAAGGGCAGGGTCTGCGACAATAGCGTACCCCATCTCTTGACACATACCGGCAAACTTTTCGCTATCCGCCTCGTTTTGCTGACAGCCAAATGTTTGCACAAACGCGCCGCGACGTTTGCCCGTGGCTTCAAACACACGGTCATTTTCGGCACGCATCGCATTTATATATTGTTGTTGCTCTGCCGCAGAAAGAGGCGGCATAGGAGTGTTTTTCTTCATTGACAATTCCTTTGGATAAAAATTAAGCATAATAACTCTATTATATTATACAATTTATTAAAGAATTGTCAAGATATTTTTCGTAAATTTTCGACTCAAGGAGTAAAAAACAACCCTTCCGTCACTCGCAAGCTCGTGCCACCTCCCCTTGCACAGGGGAGGCAAAATAGCGCCCTTATTCCAAACAAAATCCCACATTTGAGACTACGCAAAGCAGCACAAGCAGCAAGCGGTATGCTACCCAAGCCTCCCCTGTGCAAGGGGAAGTGGCTGCCGAAGGCAGACGGAAGGGTTGGCATTTTCCTCAATTTTGCCACCTTATTTTTTGTTCTGTATTCAAGGAAAAACGGCAGAGTTCCCTACCCTCAAGGTCACACCTGTGCAGATCAACTGCCGAGATGGCACGGTTATCGTAGGTCGTGTAATAGTAAATACCGCGACTGAGGTTGATGCAAGAAGTGTATGCGGTGAGCTCGTGTTTTCCGTCCTCCAAAAGAACACATCCGCGCACCTGCTCAACAGAGCCTAAAATGTGAAAAAACTGCGATATGCTACTCATTTCGTCGGTTTTGGATAGCGCATTTTCGCGCACGAATGCGGCGCGCACAAAGCGAGCTGCCGATGAAAAATCCCCCGGAAGCCCCATCGCTCCCATCCCTCGGCTGTATGGTGTGAGATAGCCTTTGCCAAAATGTGCCACGGGTGACTCCCTCGAAAGCGCCATATAATCACAAAGATGTGTGACGTGGTAAGAAAACGACGGATTGTTTGTCAGAACCCCCACGGGGTTATCATATATTTTCAAGCCATCTGCAACGCTCTCCACAACTATGCACGCATCCCGATCGGCAATCATCCAATGCAGCGGAGCAAGCGACAAATCGGGACTAAAGGGTGTGTCGCAAAGGGTTAGATTAGAAAGATATTTTCGCGCTTCCTCTACATTTTTGCATCTTCCCAAAATCCACGGAATAAACTCAAATGGTGAAACGTTTTCCTTGCCCTCTTGAAGCGGAAAATAATAGGCGTTGTCGGCAAAACGCAAACCTGCCATACCCAAACCGCATTCGTTTGCGGCTTCGTAATAGAGGGGATGCCCATCCCTGACAATTCCCATCCCAATGATGGCATAATGGCTTTTTTGCGCCCCCGTGTGGCGAAAATCAAACGAAAAATTGCGCGGTGTCACAATGACTTCTTCCCCGTACGAGCATTCGATATCCAACGTTCGCCCGAAATAGACGTCCGCCGTTTTGTAAGTGATAGCAGTACACATTTTGAAAAATCTCCTTTTTCTTTTTACTGTTCCCTGCCTCATTCAAATTATGAGCAAAAGAACAGCGCGACAAGAAACATTTTGCTTTTTGTCGCGCTGTTCTTTTATTAAATTATTTTAGCAGAGCCCACAAAAGGAACAACTTGCCAGTGTAGCGTTCGTATTCCTTCATATCCAAAAGTTCGGTTTGCTCACCGATCTTTTCCATCAAAAGCTTTGCAGAGGGTGCCTTCCATGCCTTGCGAGGAGTACAGAATGCAAAAAACTTATCGTTTACAACGCATTGCAACCAAAGATTGCCACTGCCAATGCCGAATTCAGCGCGCTTGAAATCCGAGAACGGGATCTCTTTTCTCACACCGAGCTTTTCGTTTGTGCAAATAACGGATGTATCGGTAATTTCGGCAAAATAGCCCGTATATCCACCGCGTCCGGCAAGAACACCTTCATCTCCGGAAACACACATTTCAAAGACCTTGTTTTGGTCAAGTCCATTTTCTTCACAGTATTTCTTTAATGTTTGCATTGTTTTATTCTCCTTTGTTGTTTGATTTAGACCAGACGAGACTGCCCTCAATCTTGTCGAATTTGATATTGGAAACATTGGTATAATCGAAGAGCGAGAACTGCCACTCTACGGGATACGTATCAAGATAGCGGAATATTTTGTGCATAATTTCATCGCGCTGTGCGTCTGTACCGCCCCAAAAATGAATGACGAATGCACTGGTGAAGAAGTTTTCGTTGATGGTCTTGCGAACAAGATAGATGTTTTTGATAATATCCTCGTCCACCGAATGAATAAACTCCAAAATATTTTCCAACATTTCCTTGGGCATCGCATCGGCACTGAGGTTGTCGTGCTTGGAAAGCTCACCCGTTTGGCTGTATTCATCTATGTCCTGTTGCGCCAGCTCTTGTGCACGGGCGCGATATTCCAAAAGCTCTTTTTCCTTCCCCATCATGCAACAAAACTCACCGATTACCTGCAAGCCATCTTCAACAAAATTCTTGTTTTTCTCGATAGCGTGATAAACAAGATCCATACCTGCCGCATCATAACGGTAAAGCATTGCACTACCCTTGATGAAATAAGCTTGAGCCGAAGAGTTTTCGTCAAGCTCGGCAATGGCGCGGTCGCAAAGTGCCTCGGCATCCTCATGTCGTCCCAACCTTTTGAGATAGAACACGATATCACCAAATTCTTCGGCAACTACGGGACAGCCTGCCTTCTCCCACTCGGTTACGCGAGCGAGAGGCTCGAGGTATTCTTCTTGTCTATCCTTGGTATAACAATCCTTTTCCATTTGATTGTCGTAAAGCCTATTGTCGGCATACGCAAGTGCTTTTTGCTGTTCGCTCTGCCATTGCTCGGAGCCCTTGTCGGTTATGGACTCGGCGTGCTCGATGCCCAAGGTTTCAAGACGCATCTTGAGCGTTGGGTGAGAAGCATTGTTTGCCAAAATTTCAAGGTCAACCATAGCATCCCAATCGACATGTCGCTCAGCAATCGCACCTTGAAAGCGTTCGATGTGGTGTTTCAGATAGTCAGGGTCGGGAGCCTCAGCGGCATAAACAGGAGTTTCGTTATACACACCACTCTCCCATTGGTATTTATCGGTGTAGCTCAATTTGAGCAGTGCTGATGCCGCCGCCCTTGCATTGCCGTGAACAAGCATATCGCGGTCGGCTTCGCTTTCGTGCACCACTGAGGTGGAAAAGCGATAGATCATATGATTAAAAACGTAGATCTCATCAAGAATAAGAAACGGAAGTCTTGCAACGTAGCCCATAATCCACGAGTGTCCCGGTTCTTGACTGAACCAAGAGTTGTACCTTATCTCTCGCTCGGATGCGGCATTTTTATCGGACACGTGTGAAAATTCGTGTAAACAGATACTATACAATTCATCCTCGCAGAGAATGTTAAGCAGCATAACGCCTATTTGCAGATAGTATTTATTCCCCTCGCGCAGGATGCCTGCATTGCAATCTGCCGTCAGCAAAACGGTTATTTCACCGTTGCAATCAAGAGCATCTGCGGCACGCTTTACATTGGCATAAAGCAACGGATAGTCTTCTTTTTTGAGGATCGGTGCATCGGGGTCGAGTTGAATCTTTTCGCGAGGATAAAGTCTGCTGTATGCGGCATAGAAAATCAAGCCTGCATAAAACCAACTCATCAAATAAAGTGTCATATCATCTGCGGCACTGTATAACATTCCCGCAAAAACGGAAGCGACGACACCCAACAGCCACAGAACCGCGGTGTAAAGTGCCGTTGCGCGGCGGATGAGCTGTAGCTTTGAAAGCAGCTTGTTCGATGCCTCTTGCGCCTCTTGGCGGTGACGAAGCAGATAGCTTTGTCCCTCCGCAACCTTCATGTTGCGCAGACGCGACATATAAAGTTTAGATGCAATCAGATTTCCCGCCACCAAAAGGACGGGCAAAATAGCTAAGCCTGCAAATATGCCAAGCACCTCATAGCTTGGAAAAAGCTTTTGCCAAACGACCCCCACAAGCGAAGTAAAAAGTGCCGTTCCAAAAGCGACTATGTAACGTAAATATTTTTTCCTCACAAGAACCTCTCTTTCTTTGCTTCAAAAGCAAATGTCGCCCTATACTGCCAAGAATATCCAATATAGGATTATTATACCCCCCCCCGAACAATGTCAAGGGGGTTTAGAAAATTTATGAGAAATGTCATTTATTTTGCATCGACGATGAAACTGTCAAATTCACTCTTCAAAAAGAAGAAATCAGCAGGCGTGTAATAATAGTGCCCCGAATTTTGCAACAAAACCACCGAAAGGGTTTCATTCTTCAAAAGCCATTTCGCAGATGCACCCGAGACCAATTCGTCGCGTGCAGATTGGTATGCACGGCAAGGCGTTTGCAGTTCTTGGATGCGTTTGCGCGTTTTTCTCGCCTTGGCGAACAGTTCCAAATAGCGCGGCAACCAACCAAAATAATGGAAAGGATTTTTATCTTGTGCAATGCCGTAGCAGCGTTTTGCCGCCTGTGCCACCTCATCATCGGGACGAATTTTATCGAAATACACCTTGCACAAATTGGATACCATGCGCGGCTTGGGCGCGATTTTGAGCGGTACGGCTAACAAGAAAAGCCCCTTCACCGCCTCGTTTTCGATTGCGCGGTCGATGGCAAAAAGTGTGCCCATAGAGTGCGCCACAATATAGATTTTGCTATGCGTCGTGCATAATTCATCCACGGCATTCTTTACTTGTTCTTCCCATTTTTGCATAGACGTGTGCGAAAAATCCTGCACACTTCCGCCGTGACCGTCGAGCAAAAGATTGTGAACAGACATCCCCTCGGGAACGCGAAAAACAAATTCGGCAAAGTGATTGGGCGTGCCCACAATGCCGTGCACAAACAAGACCGCCGCCCGGGCGTCGGGATGGATGCGCTTGTATTCTTTGTGTTCCATTGTGTCACCGCCTTTCTTTATCTTCATTTTATCATAAAATTTGATTTTGTCAATAAAAATCTTTCTCGCTCTTGCTTTTTGTGTGCCCGCGTGCTATAATGAGCACAAATACTTTTTAGAACGAAGGAGCAATATCTTATGGATATGTTTATGCGCTTTCCGGGCTT
>JAFYRH010000248.1 GCA_017559555.1 Clostridia bacterium | reverse complement strand
TCTGCTTTTTTACTTTTTTATTTTCAATAAAAAAAGATATGCAAAACCTATTGCACTTTGCGCATTTTTGCGGTATAATATATAATGTTGAATTATGGCTATTTTGAAGCCGACAAATATCGGAGGATAAGAAAATGACAAAAAAGCTTGAAAAATTAAAGAATTTTAGCGGCGTGCAAGGTCCTGTTCTCACCATCGTTATGGATGGTGTAGGTCTTGCTCCCGATACCGTTTCCAACGCTGTTGCAGGCGCATACACCCCCAATCTCGATGCCCTGATGAAGAACTACCCCATGGTATCTCTCAAGGCTCACGGCACCGCTGTTGGTCTGCCCTCTGACGATGATATGGGTAACAGTGAGGTTGGTCACAACGCTCTTGGCGCAGGTCAAGTATTTGCACAAGGCGCAAAGTTGGTTTCCAACTCCATCGAGTCCGGCAAGATGTTTGCATCTGCTACCTGGCAAGAGCTTGTTACCAACGTTAAGGCTAACGGCTCCACTCTGCACTTCCTCGGTCTCTTCTCCGACGGTAACGTGCACTCTCACATCGATCACCTCAAGGCAATGCTCGCACAAGCAAAGGTTGAGGGCGTTAACACCGTTCGCGTACACATTCTCCTCGACGGCCGTGACGTTGGCGAGACCTCTGCTCTTGATTACATTCTTCCCTTTGAAGATTTTCTCACAAGCCTCAACGGTGACGGCTTTGATGCTCGCATCGCATCCGGCGGCGGCCGTATGACCATTACCATGGACCGTTATGAAGCAAACTGGAAGATGGTTGAAGAAGGTTGGAAGACCCACGTTCTTGGTGAAGGTCGTCAATTCTGCTGTGCAGCAAAAGCAGTACAAACCTACCGCGATGAGCTCAAGGTGATTGACCAAGATCTCCCTGCTTTCGTCATTGCCGAGGATGGCAAGCCCGTTGGCACCATCAATGATGGCGACAGCGTTATCTTCTACAACTTCCGCGGCGACCGTTCCATCGAGATCTCTCGCGCATTCGATGCAAAAGAGGGCGAATTTGACAACTTCGATCGCGTTCGCGTTCCCAACGTTGTTTACGCAGGTATGCTCGAGTACGACGGCGACCTCCACATCCCCAACAAGTATCTCGTATCTCCTCCCGAAATCACCAACACCATGGGCGAATATCTTGCCGCTATGGGCGTTCCCGTTCTCGCTATCTCCGAGACTCAAAAGTACGGTCACGTAACCTATTTCTGGAACGGTAACAAATCCGGCAAGTTTGACGAAGAACTCGAAGATTACATTGAGATTCCTTCTGACGTAGTTCCCTTTGAACAACGCCCTTGGATGAAGTGTGCTGAAATCACCGATAAGCTCATTGAGTGCCTCAAGAGCGGAAAATACAAGTATTTGCGCGTTAACTTCCCCAACGGTGACATGGTTGGACACACCGGCTCTCTCGCCGCTACACGTTGCTCTATGGAAGCACTTGACCTTCAACTCGGCAGAATCCTGCCCGTTCTCGATACCCTCGGTGGCGTAGCTCTCATCACCGCTGACCACGGCAACGCTGACGAAATGTATGAAATGGACAAGAAATCCGGACTTCCCAAGGCAGACAAGAACGGCAAGTTCAAGGCAAAGACAAGCCACACACTCAATCCCGTTCCCTGCATCATTTACGACAACACCAATGCAAAGGACAGCTACACCGTAAAGCTTGACGGTTCCTTTGGCCTTTCCAACGTAGCCGCTACCACCGTTAACCTCTTGGGCTATGAGGCTCCCGAAATGTGGGATGCTTCTATCATCGAGGTAAAATAATGCAATTTAAAACCGAGCTTCACGCTCACACAAGTGAGGTCAGCCCTTGCGGACACGTCACCGCGCCTGAGGTCGCGGAACGCTTCATTGCCGAGGGCTACTCCTCGCTCGTTATTACCAATCACTACTGCGACTACGTCATTGATAACCTCAAGGGCTCTTGGCAGGAAAAGATGGATTATTACGTCTACCCCTACCATTTGATGAAAGAGTACGCCGGTGACCGACTCAACGTTATTCTCGGCTGCGAGCTCCGTTTTGAGGGAAGCATCAATGACTACCTCATTTACGGCATTACAGAGGAGTTTCTGCGTGCAAATCCCGATCTGCACAAGATGAGCTTGCGCACGTTTGCGGATTTGGCACACGAAAATGGAATGCTTGTGGTGCAGGCACATCCCTTTCGCAACGGCATCACCATTGTAAACCCCGCACTGCTTGACGGTATGGAGACCTTTAACGGCACTCCCTCTTATGACGGTCGTAATCCCGTTGCCGATGCTTGGGCACAGCAATATGGGCTGATTCGCACCTCGGGCAGTGATTTTCACAACCCCGACCAACGTGGATATGGCGGAATTTTGACAAGTGCCGCGATTCGCACGGGCGAAGAGCTTGTATCCGTTCTAAAAAGTGGAAATTACACCTTGCATTGCGAGGGTCCTGCCGCAGAACGTGAAGGCATTACCGATTACCCTGCAAAATATTGATTTTTTGTTTTCAAGGAGAAACATAATGGAACCTTGTAAATATGCAAATATGGAAGAGCTTGCCGTCGCTTGTGCCGCTTGCCAAAAGTGTGCGCTGGGCGAAACACGCACAAAATCGGTGTTTGGAACCGGAAACCCGAATGCTGACCTTTTGTTTGTGGGCGAAGCCCCCGGTGAGCAAGAGGACTTGACCGGTACCCCTTTTGTGGGTCGTGCAGGTCAGTTGCTTGACAAATTCCTTTATGCGGTAGATATTGAACGCAAGGACGTTTACATCGCCAATATACTCAAATGCCGCCCTCCCAAAAATCGCGATCCACTCCCTGCAGAGGAAGATGCTTGCATTGACTATCTGCGTGAACAGGTTCGTATGATTCAACCCAAAGTCATTGTTTGTTTGGGCAGAATTTCGGCTATGCGTCTGATCAAGCCCGACTTCAAAATTTCGGTTGAGCACGGCACTTGGTTTGAAAAAGGTGGCTATTTGATGACCGCCGTTTATCACCCTGCGGCACTGCTCCGCGATCCGCGTCGCCGCGAGGATATGCTACGCGATATGCAATCCATCAAGGCAAAGCTCGACGAGCTTCGAGGAAAATAATTTTATGTTGGACTTCTTCCCGCGCCTTTTAACCATTATTCTAACGCTCTTCTTTTTGATGGTCTGCGGTTATATTTGCCGCAAGACGAAAATCATTGACGACAAAGCATCCAAAGCACTCTCGCGCTTGATCGTCTCCATCGGGCAACCGATGATGATCATTGGAGCCCTCAACAACGTCAAATTTTCTAAGGAAAATCTGACTACGGGATGGCAAGTGCTCCTCATTAGCCTTGTTATGCATATTCTGATGGCGGCAATGGCATTCCTCATTTGCAGACCCATGAAAAAAGGAAACTTTGACAGAGCCAAAATTTTTGAGTTCTCGCTCGTGTTTGCAAATGCAGGTTTCATCGGTTTCCCTATTCTTGATTCTATCTTTGGAAACGGAATCGGTAGCTTTATGGGCGCATTCTACGTGGTTTTCTTCAATATTTTCATTTGGACGTGGGGCATTATGATCCTCGCGCGCGAACGCGATGACATCAAGCTGACGCCAAAGAAGATATTCATCAACTACGGAACCGTTCCTTGCTCCATTGGTATTCTACTCTTTTTACTGCAACCCTATATTGTGCCTGCAGAGGGTTCCCTCTTGGCGCCTGCTTATAGTGCGCTCACACAGTTTTTCAACTATCTCGGCTCGCTCTGCACACCGATTTCGGTGCTTGTAACGGGTGCGCTACTCGCAACGATGCCGCTTTCGGATATGTTCAAAAACGGAAGATTGTATCTGCATTCGGGCATTAAGCTGATTGCTTTCCCCATCATTCTCTGCCTTTTGGCAAAGCTTGTGGGGCTGAACGACACCTACGTTTTGCTCGTCACGGCAATGGCAGGTGTTCCGAGTGCCGCAATGGTCACAATGCTTGCAGAACTGCACGACATCGAACCCGGTTATGCTTC
>JAFYRH010000247.1 GCA_017559555.1 Clostridia bacterium | reverse complement strand
TATTATATCACAAAATAAGCTGCTTGTAAATACTTTTTTGTATGTGTACTCAAGCCAAACAGACTTGCACCAAATTTGCACCAAAATCACTGGGGCATTCAACGCTTATTAAACTCGATAAATTGGAATTTATCTGTCATTTACCTTGCGAGTTATCGGTGGTGATTGGGTACCAAAATTCATCCGGATATTTTTCCTCAAGATATTTATACATGTCTGATATATCATCGTTGTAGAAGAATGGATATCCTTCGTTATCTTTGTGTTTAGATGTAGAGTACTGTCCGCTGCTCCAAACCGAAAAGACAAGCGGCTCTTGTTCTCCCTCATAGTATATCGTTAATGTGTAAGGAACTCCATAATATCCTTTTGTGCTTTCTCCTTGTGTTCCACCTGATTTTGATATAAAACTCATCAATTTCGAACATACGTTTTCGTCTTCAATTAAAACAGAATTATTCTTATTGCCGTGGTATGACAATCTAATGGAAGAACAGAGGGGCGTGCTATTTTCTATTGTTTCCATTGGCTTGGTAGAGGAGCTTGGTTTTTGTGTTTCGCTTACAGATTCCGTTGCAACACAACCCCAAATAGTTAACATACAAATAACTGCTAACAATGTTGCTATTAATTTTTTCATAAAATATCCTCCTTTGTCAAATTCAAGTTTATCGAGTAGATAACTACCCCAAATAATTATACCATAAAAATTCTAAAAAGTAAATAGGACGGAGATTTTTTGGCAAATTCCCTTTGATGCAAAACAACTTACTCTTGGAGAATTGTGAGCCCGTTAAGAAAACAGTCCGGCGGACTGTTTTTAGGGCGAACCGCAAAGCTGTGCTTTGCGGACCCCAATTCGACGAGATAAAAACAACACCCACCGAAAAACGATGGGTGTTGAAATACACCATAAGGTGTTGTTTTTATCTCTTGGAGAATTGGGGTGCACGACGTGCAGCTTTGAGACCGTACTTCTTTCTTTCCTTCATACGAGGATCGCGAGTAAGGAAGCCTGCTGCCTTGAGTGCGGGTCTGTACTCTGCGTCTGCTGCAACGAGAGCACGAGCGAGACCGTGGCGAATTGCGCCTGCTTGGCCGGAGATACCGCCGCCGTTAACGGTTGCGATAATGTCGAACTTACCTTCGGTGCCGGTTACGCCAAAGGGTTGGTTAACGATGAGCTTCAAGGTCTCAAGACCGAAGTAATCGTCGATGTCACGCTTGTTGATGGTGATAACGCCGGTGCCGGGAACGATGCGAACGCGAGCAACGGACTTCTTTCTTCTGCCGGTTCCGTAGAAATAGGGCTTAGCACTTGTATACATTAGTTATGTCCTTCCTTTCTCTTGATCAAAACTCATAAGACTCGGGCTTTTGTGCCTCGTGCTTGTGAGCCTCGCCGGCGTAAACCTTGAGACGAGTGAATGCCTTTGCACCCAAGGTGTTCTTGGGAAGCATGCCCTTAATAGCGAGCTCCATTGCTCTCTCGGGCTTGGTTGCCATCATGGTCTTTGCTTGAACAGCCTTCATGCCGCCAATGTAGCCGGAATGATGGTAGTAGTACTTTTGTTCCATCTTCTTACCGGTCAGCACTGCCTTATCAGCGTTGATAACGATAACGAAGTTGCCGCAGTCCACGTGGGGTGTGAATTCGGGAGCGTTTTTGCCGCGCAGAAGGTCTGCAACAGCTACTGCAGTCTTACCCATGGGCTTGCCTGCTGCATCCACGATATACCACTTGCGAACTACATTTTCTTTCTTTTGCATAAATGTAGACATTGTAGGTTTCCTCCAACAAAAATAATAGAAATTTTTTCATGCTTGCATATTATATCATAAAGGAAAGTACTTGTCAACCCCTTTTTGAAAAGTTTTTTTGAATTTTTAATTTAGCATTATGCAATCTCGTTTTTTCTCGTTTTTTCTCACTTTTTCATATCATTTGCTCAATCGTCACAAATAAAATTTTTTTCGTGTTTTTTGTGGAAAACATCCAAAAAAGAAGATTGGACGCCCAAAAACGACCAATCTTCCCTTTTTATCAAATTATGTATTGGGTTCGGATTCCTGTTTGAGAACCTTCAGTTCTGCCAGGAAGGAATCGATATCCTTGAACTCGCGATAAACCGATGCAAAACGAACGTAAGCAACCTCGTCGCGCTCGCGCAGCTTGCGCATAACGATTTCACCAAGCTCGGTGGATGTAATCTCCTGATGCAGGGTGTTTTGCAGTTCTGCTTCAATTTCGTTGACCAAAAGCACCGCATCAACAGGGCGCTTTTCGGTTGCCTTAAGCACACCGATAAGAAGCTTTTGCTTATCAAACAACTCCTTGCTACCGCTCTTTTTGATAACAAAGATCTGCACCATTTCGAGTGTTTCAAAGGTGGTGAAGCGCTTTTGGCACTCCAAGCACTCGCGACGGCGACGGATGCTATTGCCCTCGATAGTGGG